>NZ_CP012545.1:1200000-1500000 GCF_004803835.1 Campylobacter sp. RM6914
GCGTGGCCTTATCGTCGCTCCTCCAAGAAGCGGTAAAACAGAACTCATGAAAGAGCTTGCTCACGGCATAGCTAAAAACCACCCAGAGGCTCATTTGATGGTGCTTTTAGTCGATGAACGTCCTGAGGAGGTTACCGATATGCAACGCTGTGTTAAAGGCGAAGTATTTAGCTCGACTTTTGACCTACCGGCGCTTAATCACGTGCGCGTTGCAGAGCTTGTCATCGAAAAGGCAAAGCGTCTAGTCGAGATGGGAAAGGACGTTATCATCCTTCTTGACAGTATCACACGTCTAGCACGTGCTTATAACACCGTTACCCCACCAAGTGGCAAGGTGCTAACGGGTGGTGTGGATGCTAACGCACTTCACAAGCCAAAACGCTTCTTTGGCGCAGCTAGAAATATTGAGCACGGTGGCAGCCTTACTATCATTGCAACCGCACTTATCGACACAGGTTCGCGCATGGATGAAGTTATATTTGAAGAATTTAAAGGTACCGGCAACAGCGAGGTTGTACTTGATAGAAATATTTCCGATCGCAGAATTTATCCGGCAATTAGTGTGCTTAAATCAGGCACAAGAAAAGAAGAGCTTCTTCAAAAACCTGATGAGTTACAAAAAATTTGGGCTATTAGAACAGCTATCGCATCTATGGATGATGTCGAAGCGCTTAAATTTTTATACGCAAAAATGTTAAAAACAAAAAACAACAAAGAACTACTTGCGATTTTAAATGATTAAATTTTAATCGCCTTAAAAAGCGGCAAGCACAAACTTGCCGCGATTATTTTATACTGAAATTTCAGTCTTCTCCAAAAAGCGATCTTAAATCTCTTGTAAATTCACTATTTTCAGAGCCGCTTGTCTTTGCAGAACCGCCTATCTCGTTAAGCTCTATCTCATATCCTGTAAGCATGCTTGCTAGTCGTATGTTTATGCCTGACTTGCCTATCGCCTTGCTTTTTTGTTCGCTAACTAAACTCACGATAGCTTTGTTTCCATCTATTTTTACAGAACTTATAATAGCAGGACTCATGGCGCGAGTGATAAATATCACAGGCTCAGCCGAATACTCAACAACATCGATATTTTCATTTTTTAGCTCTTTGCTTACGGCATTTATCCTAACGCCTTTTGTTCCAACGGTCGCTCCGATAGGATCGATATTCGGAGAAACGCTAAGAAGCGCGATTTTAGCACGCTCTCCTGGGATTCTAGCGCTTGATTGGATGATTATACCGCCATCTTTTATCTCAGGCACCTCAGCCGCTAAAAGTGCTTCTAAAAATTTAGGCGAAGTTCTGCTTAGCTCTACTTTTATGCCAAGACTCTTATCGGTATAAACCTTTCGGATAACAGCTTTAACTACATCACCCACTTTAAATTTCTCCCCTTTTATACGGTATTTTCTAGGCAACACCGCTCGAAGCTCGTCTATCTCCACAAAAGTGTTTTCTTGCTCATCAACACGAACAACAGTTCCAAAAACAACATGCCCAACAAGTTCTTCGTATTTTTGAAAAATTTTCTCTTCAACAAGACGTTGTATATGAAATTCAAGCTCTTTATGTAATGTTTGAGCCGCCGTTCTGCCAAGGTTATCAAGACTCAACTCATAAGTAAGTTCATCGCCGATCTCTACACTCGAATCGATATTTTTCGCATCTTTTACGCTTATAAAGTGCTCGTTATCTTCGCTCAAACGCTCATCATCGTTTGAAAGTATTAAAATTTTCTGATAAAGTTTTAAGGTTTTATTTGCGTCGATAACAACATCGTATTCATAATGCTCTCCGTATACATGTCTAGCGGTATTGACAATAGCTCGTTTAACACGCTCTTTTACATCCTCTATATCAAGCCCTTTTTCATTTGCAATAGACTCTATGATGTCCGATATTCTCTCCATTTTTGCTCCATATTTTATATTTTTAGGGGATTTAACTTTAGAAGTTTTGACATTATATAGTTTTCTTACTAATAAAAAGTTTAATGTGCTTTTTATTAGCGATTTGATATACTTACAAATTCAAAAATTACAAGCAAGGATAAAAAATGGAGCTAAAACTCGCTAGAACCGAGATTGATACAAAACCAAAAACGATCTCACTTGATAAAATCGAAGCTGCCGTAAACAAAGACGGACAAAAAATTTTTTATTTTGATAAAGAAAACAGTCACAAACAGCTGATCGAACTAGTTGAATACTTTGAAGAAAAAGGACTAAGCGTCTATCATAGAAGCGTTAAATACGGTCTTGACGACAACGACTACATGTATGAAGTTCATATCTTATAATGAGTAAAAAGCTTTTCATACAAACGCTAGGCTGTGCGATGAATGTTCGCGATAGTGAGCATATTATCGCTGAGCTTAGTCAAAAAGACGATTACACTTTAACTGAAGATATGAGCGAGGCGGATTTAATCCTTATAAATACTTGTTCTGTTCGTGAAAAACCGGTACATAAACTTTTTAGCGAGGTCGGAGCATTTGAAAAGGCAAAAAAACCAGGTGCTAAAATAGGCGTTTGTGGCTGCACGGCAAGTCATTTGGGTAGTGAAATTTTTAAACGTGCGCCATATGTTGATTTTGTTTTAGGAGCTAGAAACGTCAGTAAAATTTCAACTGCCGTCAAAACTCCAAAATTTATTAGCACCGATATAAACTACGATGAGAGCGACTATGCCTTTGGTGAATTTCGCGGATCGCCGTTTAAATCATACATAAATATATCAATAGGCTGTGATAAAAAATGCACTTACTGTATAGTTCCGCACACGCGTGGCGATGAGATAAGCATACCTTTAAATTTAATACTTTTAGAAGCTCAAAAGGCAGCCGACAGAGGCGCAAAAGAGATATTTTTACTTGGTCAAAATGTAAATAATTACGGTAAACGTTTTTCAAGTGCACATGAAAAGATTGATTTTAGCGACTTGCTTGAACGACTAAGCGAGATTGATGGCATCGAGCGCATACGATTTACAAGCCCACATCCACTTCACATGGATGATAAATTTTTAAATGTTTTTGCAAACAACCCAAAAATTTGCAAATCCATGCACATGCCGCTTCAAAGCGGAAACACAAAAGTGCTTCGTGAAATGAAGCGCGGATATACCAAAGAGTGGTTTTTGGACCGTGCCTTAAAACTTCGTGAACTTTGCCCTGATGTAAGCATTAGCACGGATATCATCGTGGCTTTTCCTGGCGAAACAGATGCAGAATTTCAAGACACCATGGATGTGCTTGAAAAAGTTAGGTTTGAGCAAGTTTTTAGCTTTAAATACTCGCCTCGTCCGCTTACGAAAGCAGCTGAATTTACAAACCAAATTCCAGACGATATAGCCTCGCAACGCCTAACAAGACTTCAAAGTCATCATAATGAAATTTTAGATGAAATAGTAGCAAAGCAAAACGGTAAAATTTTTGACGTTTATTTTGAAGAGCTTAGGGCAAACGGAGCCGTAGCAGGACGAAGTTTTAACAACTTTTTAGTTCAAGTCCAAGGGAGTGAAGAGCTACTTGGCAAGACACTAAAAGTGCGCATAACTAATCCAAAAAGAATGGTGCTTTATGGCGAACTTGTGGAGTAGAGCCAAAAAAAGTATATTTATAAATTTTAGCGTATGGGCCATTTACCTGCTCATGCGCATTATCTTTTTAACCTGCAAAAAAACATATACCGACACAAGACTTCCAAAGCACGGTTGCGTTGTTGTGTTTTGGCATGGGCGACTAGCCATGATGAGCTTTGCGTATTTAAAATTTTGGACAAAAGATTTTAACAAACAAAAACACGGGAAAGTTATAATCAGCGACCACAAAGATGGCGAGATTATTGCAAGGATAATTAAATTTTTTGGTATCGATACCATACGAGGAAGCAGCTCAAAAGGCGGAGCAAAAGCACTTATTACCGCGTTAAAAGAGATAAAAAGCGGGGTTGATGTCATCATTACGCCAGATGGACCAAGAGGACCAAGACACAGCATCGCTGATGGCGCCGTAGTTATCGCACAAAAAACAAATTCTAAAATTTATGTCCTAAACTATGAAGCCGATAAATTCTGGCAACTTAAAAGCTGGGATAAAATGATAATACCAAAACCATTTTCAACTATAAATTTCAGCCTTTCCGCTCCTTTTAAAGTTGATGGCTTAGAACTAGATGACGCAAAAGAGCTTATACAAGAAAATTTATGGAAAGCTTCACAAAAAGACGGCGGCAAAAGCGTCGAGGAAAATAAAAGCGATTTTGTTGCAAATTTAAAAGTATGGTGGGTTAAAAACGCCAATAAAAACAGGTAAAACATGAAAAAATCACGCTCAACAGCTGCTATCTTGGCAATACTGATAATATTTTTTGCTTGGCTATTTTTCGAAACAAACACATCATATCAGCTAAGCTTTAAGGCTAAATTTTATTATGAGATAGGCAATTTTCAAAAGTCACTTGAACTAAGCGAAGAGGCTGTAAAGCTTGATATCTACAACAAAATGGCAAACACCTTGCTTAACCAAAGTAAAATTTCTCTCGAATTTACAAACTACATAAATGACGGTAAAAAATACATAAAAATGATCGAAAACATCAGCCAAGGAGAGGTCAGCAACAGCGACAAAGAGCGTATAAAATTAATATGCGATATCATGATAGATCAGTATACCTTTTTAAAAAACAGTATACTTATCGACGACGCTTTAAAAGATGAAGCCAAAAAGACGAAAGAGAATTTTGAAAAGTTAAAAAAAGAGCTTTTTTAATCTTATTTAATACGTTTTTAGATACCATTATATAAGTTATGATTTTAGGAGAAGTATGTCGTTTTCTATTCGCGGTATGTTTTCAAATTTATTTTTAAGCGTTCTTATTGAGGATTCAGAGTGCATATTTTACGGACGTGTCGTTAAAAATAAAGAGGTCATAAACACTATAAACGCAAAATTTACAGACATAAACCCCGAAGACATAGACCAAAAAGTTCTTGACTTCATACAAAGACAAGAGAAAAACTACTCTAATATATACATATCTTTATTTTTTAATAGCCCATACCAAGGGGCACTTCCTACCATCAAAGAGGAAGAATATAATAAATTTCATATAAATTCCGACGGACTTGTAAGCATAAAAATGCAAAATGAATGGAGCATTTATGCTGATATGCTGGCCGTTAGAAGAGCCAAAAACACATTTGGAAGAGATAGCGTTGATCTTATATATTCGCCTATCGCCCTACTTTTTCATGAGCTTTTAAAACGCCAAATCCCTGAAAAAACGACGCTTTGTGTGTACAACCATGAAAAATCCGTCACACTGTCTATATTTAAAGATAAAAAAATGAGACTTTCTACGTTTTCGATCATAAACGAAAACCAGCCAAGCGGTGATACAAATTTCACCGAGCAAAAGCTTGAGTTAGAAGACATTACGGATATTGACAACCTAATCGTTAAAGAAGAGAGCGAGGCAAGCTCGATAGATGATTTTCAAAGTCTTGACGATCTTTTAGGTGATGATAAATTTCAAGGTTTTGAAGACTTAGGATATGACCTAAATATGCCGGTTTCACAAGATGTAGAAAAGTCCGTTGCGTTATTTGGACGCGACATGAACACTTTTGAATATATCCTTTCAGCCATTAAAGAATTTTACAACAACCCGCTTTATGACGCTGATTTTATCGAGCAAATAATTGTATTTGACAACACAAAAACTAGCGCGACATTCCTGCAATACCTTGAGTCAGAACTACTGGTTGAGACATCGGTCTATCCTATAAATACTCTTGAGATCATGAACGAGCTTATGTATGAGGAGATAAAACTATGACTTTTAGCTTTATTACGCCTGAACCGAGACCGATTTTAAGCCTATTTAGCAAACTTTGGCTAACACTTATCGGCTCTGTTTTCTTCGTTCTTTTGCTAGTAAATTTACTTATCATATATAAAAACTACTCGCTTGCCACAAACACCAAAGACTTATTTGCCGAGCAAACAAGCTTAAGCGAAAAAATAGTCCATGCAGATGAGGTTTGGGCGACATTAACAACAAGAATTTCTGCCGCAACTGATATTTACACCTCAAACACTTTACTTAAAAAAAGCCTACATAATCTTTTCGACATAGTTCCTGACAGTATTACACTTGAAGAGGTATTGATGCAAAAAAACTCGCTAATAATACGAGGCACCACACCAACAAAAGACGTATTTAACCAGCTTTTGGCAACCCCGCTAAAATCAATATTTAGCACTTCAAACACAAGCTTTTATCAAACCAAAAACGGCTGGTATGGATTTATTAGCACAAACAAAATAGATAACTCCGAGGGATACAATGAGTAAAAGACGCGACACAAGCCTTGAAAAGATAGACGTAGTCAAGCTTTTACTTTATATTTTGATATTTATAGTTATCTGCTTTGTGATGATATTTGCATTTATCGTGCCAAATATCAAAGAATTTAAAGAGCTAAGTAGAGAAAATCGCTCTCAAATGTCATCATATTCAAAGGTCAAGCAAACATACGACGGTAAAATCGCGGCACTTGAAAGCCTAAAGGAGAAAAACGAATTTATCATCTCCTCTTATGACGCAAAATTTGACAAACAGAAATTTATAAATTTCGCCTCTACTTTTTTTAACGAAGTAAGCTTAAGCGAAGCCGAAGAAACTAATCTCGATGAAAGATTTTTCCTTTATCAACTAAATGTCACGACCTCAGTTAAAACACCGCAGAAATTTTATGATTTTTTAGATGCACTTAGCAAATACGAAAGTATAATTAGAGCCGAATTTCCGATCAACATGAAAGGTGATGGAGACAAGATCCACACTATCTTTAACATACGTGTTTATGGTCTAAAACCTTAACTCCGCTAAATTTATGCCAGCACTAAATAAATAGCCTCGAATTTGCGCCGGTATACCAAGAATTCGGCACTTTTCCTTAAAATCCTTATCCATTTTAGTTTTTACAAACGGTGCAATCAAAACACTTTCGTCTTTGTATAAACCAACCGCTATACGTCCCGAGATAACACAGCCACCTTTTAGGCATCTTTTGCACTCTAAGCGCTGAGCCTCGCTCATCACAACACCTAAAGTTTTAGCTACCCTATCAATGCCGTTTAGTGCGTTTTCGTCGTATTTAACACTATAAAGATCTTGTGAAATTTTACTTATTTTAGGCACAAATTTAGTGCGTTCGGCTTCTAAAATTTTAAAACTTCTAGCTACACCCTCTTTGAAATTTGCCAAAAATTCTGTTGTGAATTTAGCCCGTATAAAATTTCGCTTAAATTTTTCATCGACATTACTCTCATCGACAAAGTAAGCTAATTTTCCCTCTTTTAGATACGCTAAAATTTCAGCCTTACTTATGCCAATGAGCGGTCTATAAATTTCACACCACTCCCTGCTTTCATGCTCATTCATACCTAACATCTGCAAAAGTCCGGCGCCTCGTGAAAGCTGCATCATAAACCACTCCAAGCGGTCATCAAGCTGATGGGCTAAGATTAAATTTTTATATCCGTGTTCAAGAAAAATTTTCTTAAAAAATTCATACCTTATTTCTCTTGCCTTGGCTTCAAAATTCCCGCCTTCAAGCTTAACGCTAAGAGTAAAGATCTTTTTTTTAAAGTTTTTTGCAAGAGCTTTTGCACTTTTTACTTCGTCTTTGCTTTGCGCTCTTACGTTATAGTCTACAATAGCGATATCAAACTCAACTCCAGCATCATTTAGCAGATAAAAAAGTGCCGAACTATCGACACCATGAGAAAAAGCCAGTAAATTTTTACCGTTTTTTAAAGCATCGATACTCTCTTTTGATAAATTTATCATAGGATTAAGCTCTTTTTATAACCCTTGCAATTAATTTGTTATCAACAGAGTCAGTAACCTCACAAAGATACCTAGCACCAACTTCAAGCTCACGCTCATCACTTTCGTTAATTAAAATTTCGCCGTCTATATCTTTATCCCAGACATCCATTTTACCACCAAAAAACATCTCACCCTCGCTACTTTCGCCTTCTATACTGGCGATTATCTCGCGTCCTATTTGTAATCTAAAGCTATCATCTAATGTTTTTTTAATAACCTTTTCTATCTTTGATAGTCGTTTTGAGATGATTTTAGTAGGAATTTGCTCCATATCAAATGCAGCAGTATCCTCCTCTCTTGAGTAGGCAAATGCTGAAATTCTATCAAATTTAAACTCTTCTAAAAAT
This sequence comes from Campylobacter sp. RM6914, assembly GCF_004803835.1. Lineage (NCBI taxonomy): Bacteria > Pseudomonadati > Campylobacterota > Epsilonproteobacteria > Campylobacterales > Campylobacteraceae > Campylobacter > Campylobacter californiensis. The sequence continues at coordinate 1,208,249 of NZ_CP012545.1, forward strand.
TTACAAAGTGAGTCAAAGTCCTCATCGCTCTCTCCTGGATGTCCCACGATAACGCCGGTTCTTAAAAATGAATTTGGAGTAGATCTCATGGCGCTTAAAATTTCACGCACCTTTGCTTCATTGCTTCCTCGTTTCATCACGCGTAGCATTTTATCACTAATATGCTGTATAGGCATATCAAAATAGTTATGAAATACAGGCGAAGCAACTATCCTATCGATCAACGCCATTGTTGTTGTGCTTGGATAAAGGTATAAAATTCTAGCGCTTTTAACCCCATTGATCTTCTCTACTTCATCAATAAGCGATATAAGTCCGTCACTAACGCCATTATCACGCATCCACGAGCTGCTATCTTGAGATAAAAAGCTAAAATCGTAGTAGCCCTTTTGGACTAGTCTTTTTACTTCATCTATGATATTTTCAAGACTTCTTGACTTAAGTTTGCCTTTAAAGGTGGGTATCGCACAAAAGCTACATTTTTGATTACAGCCTTCAGCGATTTTAATATACGCATGATAGTTTGAACCAGTTATAATACGTTCTTCGTTGCTTTGTAGATACACGTCCGGGCTAAATAAATTTTGCTTTTTTAAGATTATTTCATCGATCTTGTCATAGTCACCCACGCCCGTAAAAAGATCTACCTCAGGTAGTTCACGCATAAGCTCTTCGCGGTATCTTTGCATCAAACAGCCGGTTACAACAAGTGTTGCGCCTTGTTTTTTAGCCTCTGCCATCTCAAGTATAGTGCGTACACTCTCCTCTTTTGCCGAAGCGATAAAACCGCATGTATTTACGATTATCACGTCTGCATCTGAAATTTCATTTGTTAGCTCGAAGTTGCGAAGACGACCAAGCATTATTTCAGAATCAACTAAATTTTTATTACAGCCAAGAGATATAAGATGAAGTTTGCTCATTTTAAACCCACAAATTATCTATCAAACGTGTTTTGCCGACATAGGCTGCAACAAGGATTATGGCATTACCAAGTTCTATCTTTGAAATTTCATTAAATTCTCTATCGACAACAGCAACATAATCAACCTGCAAAGGCTCAAGCGTATTTAGCATGCAAGCCTTTATCTCGCTAACATTTAATTCACCCTTTTTGATTAAATTTGAAGCATTCATTAGCGAGCGAGACAGCCTTAAGGCGTGGCATTTTTGCTCGTCGTTCAAGTAGACATTTCTACTTGAAAGCGCCAAACCGTCGCTTTCTCTTACGATCTCACAAGGTATTATCTGGGTGTTTATAAACATAGTTTTTACCATATTTTGCACTATTAAGACTTGTTGTGCATCTTTTTTACCCATATAAACACGCGTTGGACGGACTAGATTAAAGAGTTTTGTAAGCACTCTAAGAACTCCGTCAAAATGACCAGGACGAGTTTTACCCTCTAAGATATTTGCAAATTTTTCAGGTGCTTTTATCTTTGGTTCATTTTCAAAATACATCTCTCGCCCATTAGGTATAAAGATCGCATTAACGCCGGAAAGTTCGCACATTTTTATGTCTGACTCTTCCTTTTTGGGATAGCTTTCAAAGTCCTCTCCTGGCAAAAATTGAGTTGGATTAACAAATGTAGAAACGATACTGATACAGTTTTCGCTTACACATTTTTTTATCAAACTCAAATGCCCCTCATGCAAAGCACCCATCGTAGGCACAAAACCGATCTCGCCGTTACAGCTGGCTATAAATTCACGTAGCTCTTTTACGCTTCTTAAAATTTCCATTATATACTTCTTTTTTATGATTTTTAAGGCTGTATTTTAGCAAAATGCTCTTAAACTCATGATTAAATTTTGACTATAAGCTTTTTTTGGATAAAATCAGCCAAAAATTCAAGGAAATCATGTGGATAATTACGAATATACCGAGCTTTTAAAAACCCTATACACAAAAGTTCAAAACATCTCAGCTATCATAAAACCAGAAAATATTAAAGCAAGACTAAAAGAGATAGAAAATTTAGAACAAGATGAAAATTTCTGGCAAGATATCGCAAATGCTACTGCTATCGGCAAAGAAAAAACTAAAATTTCAAATATGCTTGAAAAATTTAACAGTGCAAAAAGTGCTGTTGATGACGCAAAAGATCTTTATGAGCTAGCAAACTCTGAAAACGACGAAGAGACTGTAAATGCACTATTTGACGATGCTTCAAATTTAGAAGACAAGATAACCAATCTTGAAATTTCAATGCTTCTAAGTGGCGAAGATGATAATAAAAACGCCATCATCTCTATCCACCCTGGAGCAGGCGGCACAGAGAGCAACGACTGGGCATCGATGCTATACCGTATGTATCTACGCTTTTGCGAACGCGAGGGATTTAAGGTTGAAACTCTTGACTTTCAAGAGGGGGACGAAGCCGGCCTAAAAGATGTTAGCTTCATAGTAAAAGGAGAAAATGCCTTTGGTTATTTAAAGGCTGAAAACGGTATACACCGTCTTGTTAGAGTAAGTCCTTTTGATAGTGCCGGACGCCGCCATACAAGCTTTTCAAGCGTCATGGTAAGCCCAGAGATAGATGACGATATAGAGATTGAGATCGATGAAAAAGATCTTAAAATAGACACTTACCGTGCAAGTGGGGCCGGCGGTCAGCACGTAAACAAAACCGAAAGCGCCATACGTATAACACACGCGCCTACTGGCATAGTAGTGCAGTGCCAAAACGACAGAAGTCAACACAAAAACCGTGCAACCGCTATGAAAATGCTCAAATCACGCCTTTACGAGCTTGAGCTCATGAAACAACAAGAGGCAAACGCAAATGTGGAAAAAAGTGAAATCGGCTGGGGGCATCAGATACGATCATACGTACTTTTCCCTTACCAGCAAGTAAAAGATGTAAGAAGTGGAGAGGCATATAGTCAAACAGACGCCATACTTGACGGCGATATTAAAAAAATGATAGAAGGTGTGCTAATTAGCCAAAAGAGTTGAGATTAAAATTTCAACTCTTTAAATTTTTCGCATGCTTCATTTATGCCACCTGCACAAGCTCTATTTAGAAATATTTTAGCGTCATTTTGCTCGTTTGTTTTAAGATATAACAGGCCAAGATCATAATCTGCCAAAGCAGAGCCCAAATTTGACGCTTCATAGTAATACGCCTTTGCTTTTTTGAAATTTTGATTAACCCCAAGACCATACTCATACATATAACCAACACTTCTTAAAGCCTTGGTATTACCATATCTTCCTGCTGTTTTAAACCAAAACATAGCACGCAAAAGATCTTTACTCACATGAAGCCCATCTCTATAATAAACTCCGACTTGATACATTGCAAGGATATTTCCGGCTTTTGCCTTTTCTTCAAAACGCATAAATGCCTTTTTGTATTTACCCTCTTCATGAAGCATTAATGCCTCTTTGAGCTCTAGAGCTTGCGGATCATCGTAGCTAATGTCGGAATTTGATTTTTGATTAAACACGCAGCCTGATAAAAACAGTGTCAAAACGAACACAAATATAAGCTTTTTCACCACTTTTCCTTTAAATTTAGCAAATATTATCCTAAAAGTCTTATAATGTTTATAAATTTTTAACAAACAAGGAGATTATAATGGATTATAACGCGCTTTTAAGTCAGCTAGGTTACACTATCAACGAAACTACAGTAGCTCAAATGCAAAGAATTTTTAACAACATGGACGGCGTAAATATACAAAATATCGTATCTTTAAACGATCATTTAAAGCCACATCTTTGTTTTGTTGCAATGAGTGGTAGCGAAGATAGGCTTAAGATAAAAAACGTAGCGACTATTGCAGAGATAAAAGAACGCGTTGAAGACATTATCGCTGATTGGGCGGAGAAATACAAAATAAAACTTGAAAAGATCAACGACACAACATACTACATCATCGGACGCGAATAACACTATACGCCACACAAGTTTTGTCTTATGAGCAAAACTTTTGGCGATCTAAGTGACAAATTTTACTCATCTAAGCTCAATCAAGGCGTTAAAATAATCTTTTTTGAGTGATTTTAAGGAGCAAATATGAAAAATTTTATACCATTTTTATTAGTAATACTTTTAACAGGATGTTCACAAATATCACAATTTTACCCGCAAAAAGATGACCAGATAATAGACCAAGAAAGTAAGTGGCAAGAAAGCGAAGATCAAAAAATAGTCAAAAACAAAAAACAGATCTCTCAAAATGCCATAATGCTTCTTGTTCCAAAATGCAACGAAGGAGAAATGTCAGCTTGCAATGATGCCGGAGCTAACTATGAATTTTTAAAACAATACGAAAATGCGGCAATATACTACGAAAAAGCCTGCAATGGCGGTGTTGAGCTTGGATGTGCGAATTTGGGCATACTTTACGAGCATGGTCTTGGAGTCAAAAAAGATCCTAAGCGCGCAGTAGAAATTTATAGAACAAGTTGCAACCAAGGAGGCGCTAGATCTTGCTATAACTTAGCAAATGCATACCGAAAAGGAGAGATCGTAGCACAGGATTATGCTCTTGCAATGAGTGCCTACGAAAATGCTTGCAAAAAAAACGATATCCCATCATGTGCAAACATAGGCGCTATGTATGAGCTAGGTCTTGGCGTAGAAAAAGACGAAAGAAGAGCGTATCAAATTTATAAAGTCGCTTGTTTTAGAGGTTTTAGCAAGGCTTGCCCTCAAATGAAACGCCTTGGCATAAAACTAGGCGAGATAAATGAATAAAAAGATCATAAATTTAGCTTTAATAATCGCTTGTGCATTTGCTTTTAGCGGTTGCTGGTCATGGCAAAAGATAATAAGCTTTGGCTATCTGCAAAGCGAAGAGGAAAAATTTGAAGAAAAAGCCAGGCAAGAGCAAGAAAAACTTATCGCGCAATGCGAAACCGGTCAAAGTATCGCATGCAACAACCTTGCTGTAAATTTTAGCAGGCTTTCAAATTTTAATGATGCTAAAATTTATTATGAAAAAGCTTGCAACAACGGGCTTGTGACAGCTTGTTCAAATTTAGGACAAATTTACGAGCAAGGGCTCGTGGATGAAAATATAGACGAGAAAAAAGCTATGCAACTATATGACTTTGCTTGCAAAAACAACGATGGAGTTGGATGCTATAACCAAGCCCTATTGCTCCACAAAAACAATCCTCAAGATAGCAAAAAAGTGCTTGAGCTGTTAGCAAAAAGTTGCAAATTTGAATACGCTCAAGCTTGTTTTTTATTAGCAAAACTAAGCAACAATGAGGCAAAAGCGAGAAAGCTATACGAGTGTGCTTGTAAATTTGGCAAATGCGAAGACAAGTAAGCTAAAACTTTTCTTCGCTTTACCGATATAGTTTTATGACTAAGTTAGAATTTTACTTTTGTATAATATAATTTTCAAATAAATTTTTGTAAAGGAAAAAAATGAAAAAATTACTTATTGTTTCAAGCGTTGTAGCCTTGTTTGCCTCTTCTATGTTTGCAGCTGACGGCGCAACTATCTATAAAAAATGTATCGCCTGTCATGGAGCAAAAGCAGAGAAAGTGTTTAACAACAAAGTTCCTGCACTAACATCACTAGATGCTGCTGCCATAGTTGCTTCTTTGCAAGACTACAAAGCCGGCAAAGCTAATAAATTTGGCATGGGTGCCATGATGAAACCTATCGCTACTCCACTTAGCGAAGATGATGCAAAAGCTGTTGCAGGGTATATTCAAACTCTAAAATAATCCAAAGAGGGGCATAGCTCCTCTCTTCTCTTTAAAAAATTTATATTTTCTTTCGTTTTTTAATGTTTAATTTTTACTAGGCATAAATTGTTTTATATTAAAATTTAAACGGCAAAATGAAACAGTTATTTTAAATAAGATATATTATGATTTGGATTATAAATTTTGAAGTGGTGACCCATACGAGACTCGAACTCGTGTTACCAACGTGAGAGGCTGGTGTCCTAACCGCTAGACGAATGGGCCAACAAATAACAATGGTGCCCCGTGTAGGGCTCGAACCTATGACCCCATCATTAAGAGTGATATGCTCTACCAACTGAGCTAACGAGGCTCTTCGGGTAATGCTTACCTTACTTCAACTTTAAACTAAAGTCAGGATGGCGCAGCGGACGGGGCTCGAACCCGCGACCTCCGCCGTGACAGGGCGGCATTCTAACCAACTGAACTACCGCTGCACCTAAAGAATAATGGTGGTCGCTATAAGACTCGAACTTATGACATCCACCTTGTAAGGGTGGCGCTCTACCAACTGAGCTAAGCGACCAAGTGGTGTCCTGTGTTGGATTCGAACCAACGACCCCCTCATTAAAAGTGAGATGCTCTACCGGCTGAGCTAACAAGACATTTTTAAAAAATGAAGTGTGATTATACTAAAAACATTACTTTTTGTCAAGAGTTGCAAAATCATTTCGTGCATTTATAGTAAATAAATATTTTATTTGCCATAAAGTTAATTTTATATAAAATTAATATCCAAAAATATTAAAGAAAGGCTGCATTGGACATGGGGCAAGTATTTTTTACCTGGGGTAAGGAATTTGCAACAAATATAGAGATAGTTGATATAGAGCATAAGTATTTAGTTGATATTGTAAATAACTTGGGTAATAAATTATCAAAACCAACCACTACTGACCAGGAAATAAAAAACATATTAGTAGAGCTTATAGAGTACTCGAAGTATCATTTTGCTCATGAAGAAAGCATAATGCAAAAATCAAACATCGACAAAAGACACGTTAAGCAACATTTAGCAGCACATAAAAATTTTATCAAAGAAATTTCACTACAAGAACAAAAGCTTGGCAAGAAATACAATAAAGAAAATGTTAAAAAATTACTTGATTTTCTTATACAATGGCTAACTTTTCATATACTTGGTATCGATAAAAATTTAGCAACCCAAATACACCTCATAGAGCTTGGCTGCGATCCAAAAGATGCTTATATACAATTAGATGATACAAACAAAGAGCAAGTAACAACGCTACTTCGTTCGTTTAACAACATTGTAAATGTTTTAATGAAATACAATGAAGAACTTTTAGTACTTAAAAAATCACTAGAAGAAAAAGTTGAAAGCAGAACAAAAGAGCTTGTCAACATGAATTTAATGCTTGAAAGCATTGCAATGAAAGATCAATTAACGGGAATTGCAAACAGACATAAAGCAATGTTAACTCTAGACAAACTTATAAAAAAATTTCAGAAAACAGGCGAGAAATTTTCTATCATAATGCTTGATATTGATAATTTTAAATTTATAAACGACACATATGGACACGACGCTGGAGATAGAGTTATGGTCGCCTTTGCCGATACTTTACAGCATAATATCAGAAACGACGACATGGCCTGCAGACTAGGCGGAGATGAGTTTTTAATCATCTGTCCAAAAACAGACAAAATAGGATGTTATCAGTTCGCCACAAAAATACATAAAGCAATTTTGCAAATACGCATCAATTTTCACAGTAGCTGTTGGTATGGCTCAACCAGTATAGGTATATCAACATATGATAACAAAGAACTTACAAAAGAAGGGTTGATAAAAATCGCCGACAATGGCGTATATCAAGCCAAAAAACAAGGCAAAAACAGAGTTTGTTGTTTTGATATATGAGAATTAAAATTGGACGTTTAAACGAACCCACACGCTTCAATACCGCATATAATATAATTTCAACATTAGTTTACATGCTATTTGATGATAAAATTTCTTCTAAATCACAAGCAGACATCCCCCCCCCACATAACCCATAAGAGAAATACCTTTTTACCGTCTCTCTTATAATCTCTCTTATAATCTTGCCTCTTTCTAATCTCTTTATAATTACGCACTTGCTCATAACTACATAGCATATAGCCATTAAAAGCCTTAGACTTCTAGCACATCTAAAAATACTTAATGCCATTGTTAAACCCAGGTAAATATCTTGCGCAAATAAATAAAAACAAGGATAAATAAATTTAGACCCTCTTTTTATTTATTTATTTATTTAAGTGTAAAGCCTTATTTACTTTGATGATATATGGTATTGACTTCATGATTAAATTTATTAAACTATAAAAACCTTACATATGCCATCTCTAGTAACTAGGCACTGTTTATTAAGCGGTATTTTTTAAAGACTAGTGATATAAAAGAGAAACATAAAGATTAGCACTAAAAAAGCAAAGAGCTAAGCAATTTATGATTTTTCCTGCTTTTATTTATCTCTTGCTTTTGTCCTACTTTAAATTTCTCTATTTTATTATAATGTTTTGTGTATTTATTTTACTCTTAATCTACTTATTTTGTTTAAGCTTTATGCTCTTACTTACTTATTTCCTCTTTGGCCTTCTCTTTTACCTTATCCTTGGCACTGCTTTTAATATCTTTTATCTCACTGCCTTTCTTGCTTGCATTATCTTTTGTCTTACCGGTTTTATTGTTAATATCCTCTTTTAGCTCTTTAGTCTTTTTGGCTGACTTATCTTTTATCTCTTTTACCTTAGGTTGCACTGTCGTCTTACCAGATACTGATATATCATCTTTTAAATTCTCATATGTCTTATCGCCTATGCCACTAATGTTTTTAATATCCTCTATAGAGTTAAATTTATTAGCCTTTCTATACTCTATAATAGCCTCGGCCTTACTCTCGCCTATACCGTTTAAACTCATTAGTTCATCTTTGGTGGCCGTATTTAAATTTATAACGGCAAATGCCTGAGTAGCTAGTAGCGCTAAAGATAGTAGAGTTGATTTAAAAGATAGTTTCATTGTTTTCCTTTGATTTAAGATTGAATTTGATTATAACTTAGTAGGGTAAACGCTTGTTTTACAATACATATAAAGAATAAATTTAATATAAAAAATATGAATATCTAAGATGGGAAATTTATGTTTACCACACCGCTCTTTTAGTTTTGAAAAAGCTCTCACTTATCTATATTTACCGCTAAATTTAACTAGATACTTTTTAGCATTTGTTTGCCGTTAAAATTCTTATTTGTTTAAAATATATACACAAGCTTACTTTTGGATTTATATTATTTATGATATTTTACCTGTCTTTATATTTATACAAATATATTTCAATTTTCTCTAAATTTAGCCTCTAAAATTCCACGAGGTATTATATACTTATTTTTAACTTCACTGCGTTAGTTGCTTTTAGAGAACATAAGTAAAACCATAAATTAAAACTCATTGTTTAGAGCTTAAGTTAAATTAAGCCTAATTTTATACACAAGAAGAAAAACATACACGAAAAATAAAAACAAGCTATCTATTTATCACACCATAGCTTTGGATAACTCCTGTCACATCTAAAGAAGAGTATATAGCATTCATTAAGACCGCCAAGGTTAAATTTATAAGAGCAAAAGATAGTAGACACAAAAGTAATCCGTCTATCACAATAAAACAAAGATAACAATAAAGATAATAAAGAGAAAGAAAAACCACAATAAATAAAAAGCAGTATCATAAAAGATATAAAGCATTAAAGATAGATGTTTTAATTATATGTTTATATAAGTTAAAATCTTAGTTGGTTTAGATCTAATATTAGGTAGTTTAAGATTTTGTATTTGGATAATAAGTAGTAGAATAATTAACAAAGCTCGCAGCGACTTACTTTCCCGACATCCCAGTAAGGGAGAGTATCATCAGCCAGGACGAGCTTAGCTTCTTGGTTCGAGATGGAGCAAGGCGTTTCCTCGTCTGTATAGCCACGAGCAGTGTTAAATAAAGGATTAGTGATTAATCTCTTATTTAACACTGTAGTGATATTTTGTTAAGAGTAAAGCATGTTTATAAAAACATTCTTCTTACTAAGGTTTTATCCTTAACAAGGAAGTGATGCTTAAAAGATAAGCAAACGAGCTATTAGTACTGGTCAGCTAAATGACTTTCATCAATTACACACCCAGCCTATCAAACTAGTAGTCTACTAGAGCTCTTAAAAGAAGATTCATCTTGGAGTTGGCTTCGAGCTTAGATGCTTTCAGCTCTTATCACATCCCAACGTAGCTACTGAGCGATGCCCTTGGCAGGACAACTCATACACCAGTGGTTGGTTCAACCCGGTCCTCTCGTACTAGGGTCAACTCTCCTCAATCTTCTTACGCCCACGGCAGATAGGGACCGAACTGTCTCACGACGTTCTGAACCCAGCTCGCGTACCGCTTTAAATGGCGAACAGCCATACCCTTGGGACCTGCTCCAGCCCCAGGATGCGATGAGCCGACATCGAGGTGCCAAACCTCCCCGTCGATGTGAGCTCTTGGGGGAGATCAGCCTGTTATCCCCGGGGTACCTTTTATCCTTTGAGCGATGGCCCTTCCACACAGAACCACCGGATCACTAAGACCGACTTTCGTCTCTGCTTGACATGTATGTCTCGCAGTTAAGCTGGCTTATACCTTTATACTCTACGAACGATTTCCAACCGTTCTGAGCCAACCTTTGTAAGCCTCCGTTACATTTTGGGAGGCGACCGCCCCAGTCAAACTACCCACCAGACATTGTCCTACTTACGGATAACGTAAGCTAGTTAGCTATCAGAATAAAGAAGAGTGGTATCTCAACAATGGCTCATATACAACTGGCGTCATATACTCAAAGCCTCCCACCTATCCTGCACATCTTTATCCCAATAGCAGTGTCAAGCTGTAGTAAAGGTCCACGGGGTCTTTCCGTCTTGCCGCGGGTAGGAGGAATTTTCACCTCCACTACAATTTCACTGGATCCCTCTTCGAGACAGCTCCCATCTCGTTACGCCATTCATGCAGGTCGGTATTTAACCGACAAGGAATTTCGCTACCTTAGGACCGTTATAGTTACGGCCGCCGTTTACTCGGGCTTCGATCAAATGCTTCGATTGCTCTAACATCATCAATTAACCTTCGAGCACCGGGCAGGCGTCACACCCTATACATCCTCTTACGAGTTAGCAGAGTGCTGTGTTTTTGGTAAACAGTCGGGAGGGACTCTTTGTTGTAACCTTCAATGCTTACGGAGTAAATCCTTCACAAAGTTAGGCACACCTTATACCGAAGATACGGTGCTATTTTGCAGAGTTCCTTGAAGAGAGTTCTTCCACGCGCCTTAGAATACTCATCCCACCCACCTGTGTCGGTTTACGGTACGGGCAACATTATCTAAACTTAGAAACTTTTCTTGGCTCGACAGTATCAGCAATTCACACGCTGTTCCGAAGAACTTTGTGTGCCTGTAGGGTCTCGGCTTAAAAAGATCCGGATTTGCCTGGATCTTAACCTACACCTTTCGACTAGCACTTCCATCCGCTAGCTTGCTTAACTCTAAGCGTCCTTCCATCGCACAATAATGTTGGCATTGGAATATTAACCAATTTTCCATCGCATACCCCTTTCGGACTTTGCTTAGGACCCGGCTAACCCTACGATGACGAGCATCGCGTAGGAAACCTTGGGTTTACGGCGTTGGGGATTCTCACCCCAATTATCGCTACTCATGCCTGCATGCTCACTTGCATCCGCTCCAGTACTCCTTACCGGTATACCTTCAACGCTGAATGCAACGCTCTCCTACCACTTAGTAAAACTAAGTCTAAAGCTTCGGTACTCATTTTAGCCCCGTTATATTTTCCGCGCAGAATCACTAGACCAGTGAGCTATTACGCTTTCTTTAAAGGATGGCTGCTTCTAAGCCAACCTCCTGGTTGTTTCAGTAACTCCACATCGTTTTCCACTTAAATGAGATTTAGGGACCTTAGCTGTTAGTCTGGGTTGTTCCCCTCTCGACGACGGATTTTATCACTCGCCGCCTGACTGCCATGATTACACACTAGGTATTCGGAGTTTGATAGGGTTTGGTACATTGGTGTATGCCCTAGCCCATTCAGTGCTCTACCCCCTAGTGTTACTACATGACGCTATACCTAAATATATTTCGGAGAGAACCAGCTATCACGATGTTTGATTGGCCTTTCACCCCTATCCACAAGTCATCCCATAGCTTTTCAACGCTAGCGGGTTCGGTCCTCCACTGGTTCTTACACCAGTTTCAACCTGCTCATGGATAGATCACATCGTTTCGGGTCTGCAACATCTGACTAAACGCCCTATTAAGACTCGCTTTCGCTACGGCTCCGGGTTTCCTTAACCTCGCCAGACATCACAACTCGCAGGCTCATTATGCAAAAGGCAGTCCATCACCCTGATAAATCATAGGGCTCTGAATGATTGTAAGTAAATGGTTTCAGGTTCTATTTCACTCTGATCACCTCAGTTCTTTTCACCTTTCCCTCACGGTACTTGTGCGCTATCGGTCTAGTAGTAGTATTTAGGGTTGGATCGTGGTCGACCCAGCTTCAGACAGGATATCACGTGTCCCGCCCTACTCAGGATACTGCTAAGTAAAACAAAGTTTTCATATACGGGGGTATCACCCTCTACGCCTAAGCTTTCCAGCTTATTCTATTAACTAAGTTTAGTCTATGTTGCAGTCCTACAACCCCGTTAGTAAACTAACGGTTTGCCCTCTTACGCGTTCGCTCGCCGCTACTAGCGTAATCTCTATTGATTTCTCTTCCTGTTGGTACTAAGATGTTTCAATTCCCAACGTTCGCTCCATTATATGGTAACTGACATCGCTATCAGTTGGGTTGCCCCATTCGGAAATACCCGGATCAAAGCCCCTTGACGGCTCCCCGAGTCTTATCGCAGCCTGGCACGTCCTTCGTCGCCTCTACTAGCCAAGGCATCCACCACTTACTCTTAGTAGCTTACCTTTTTTAGTATATATTATATTCTAATTCGCATCACTTCCTTGCTAAAGATAACCACCTATACTTCGCAAAGTAGCAAAGCTACTTTTTACGACAAGGAGTATAAATACTCCCTTGACCCACCTAAAGCACACCGCTTCTTACTGAAGCGCCGTAAATTTAGAATCAAGCTTTATAGTTTTTAGTTATTACATCTAGTATCTTAAACTCCAAGACGGAAAGCATTGACAGATAGTATAGATAAGTTTTAAATCCTATAGTATCTTGTGATGTCAAACTTCTGCAATTTAATGCAATGAGTTTAGATATCTAAATCTTTAACAAGTCCTGTAAAATTGTTTTTATTAAAACTTGCTTGTGACTCTTAACAATAATAAATAAAAGAACATTAGATTAAAAAATCTAAATCAAATTTTTGAAATTTAAAAACTTGATTTAGATTTCATAAGCCGATAAACTATTTAAGCACAATCTATTAAATTGGGGATGTGATTATAGCTAATAAATCTTATAATAATCTTTATGGTGGGCCTAACAAGACTTGAACTTGTGACCTCACCCTTATCAGGGGTGCACTCTAACCAGCTGAGCTATAGGCCCTCTTTAATAAAAAATCTGGTGGAGAATAGCGGGATCGAACCGCTGACCTCCTGCGTGCAAAGCAGGCGCTCTCCCAGCTGAGCTAATTCCCCATATTATCTATCTAATCTAAAACTAGAAAGATAAATCTTTATTAGCCGTCAATCTTTCAAAACTAAACAAGGATCGATTGAGTAAATACTAAGGTTAGTTAGTATTTAAATTTTCCTTTGATGAATATCTTGTGAGAGAATATTCATTGTACTCTAGAAAGGAGGTGATCCAACCGCAGGTTCTCCTACGGTTACCTTGTTACGACTTCACCCCAGTCGCTGATTCCACTGTGGGCGGTAGCTAGTTTAGCATTCCGACTTCGAGTGAAATCAACTCCCATGGTGTGACGGGCGGTGAGTACAAGACCCGGGAACGTATTCACCGTAGCATGGCTGATCTACGATTACTAGCGATTCCGGCTTCATGGAGTCGAGTTGCAGACTCCAATCCGAACTGGGACATATTTTATAGATTTGCTCCATCTCGCGATATTGCTTCTCATTGTATACGCCATTGTAGCACGTGTGTCGCCCCGGACATAAGGGCCATGATGACTTGACGTCGTCCACACCTTCCTCCTCCTTGCGAAGGCAGTCTCATTAGAGTGCTCGGCCGAGCCGTTAGCAACTAATGACGTGGGTTGCGCTCGTTGCGGGACTTAACCCAACATCTCACGACACGAGCTGACGACAGCCGTGCAGCACCTGTCTTAACATTTCTGCAAGCAGACACTCTTCCATCTCTGGATGATTTGTTAGATATCAAGTCCGGGTAAGGTTCTTCGCGTATCTTCGAATTAAACCACATGCTCCACCGCTTGTGCGGGTCCCCGTCTATTCCTTTGAGTTTTAATCTTGCGACCGTACTCCCCAGGCGGTATACTTAATCCGTTAGGTGCATTACTGCCATGACTAGCATAGCAACAACTAGTATACATCGTTTAGGGCGTGGACTACCAGGGTATCTAATCCTGTTTGCTCCCCACGCTTTCACGCCTTAGCGTCAGTTGAGTTCCAGCAGATCGCCTTCGCAATGGGTATTCCTGGTGATCTCTACGGATTTTACCCCTACACCACCAATTCCATCTGCCTCTCCCTCACTCTAGATTATCAGTTTCCCAAGCAGTTCTATGGTTAAGCCATAGGATTTCACAAAAGACTTGATAATCCGCCTACGCGTCCTTTACGCCCAGTGATTCCGAGTAACGCTTGCACCCCCCGTATTACCGCGGCTGCTGGCACGGAGTTAGCCGGTGCTTATTCGTTAGGTACCGTCATGGTTCTTCCCTAACAAAAGGAGTTTACGCTCCGAAAAGTGTCATCCTCCACGCGGCGTTGCTGCTTCAGGGTTTCCCCCATTGAGCAATATTCCCTACTGCTGCCTCCCGTAGGAGTCTGGACCGTGTCTCAGTTCCAGTGTGACTGATCATCCTCTCAGACCAGTTATGCGTCATAGCCTTGGTGAGCCATTACCTCACCAACTAGCTGATACAATATAGCCTCATCCCTTAGCGAAAAACTTTCCCGACTTAACTTATATTAAGAAGGAGTATAGAGTATTAGCAGTCATTTCTAACTGTTGTCCTCTACTAAGGGGCAGATTAGCTATACATTACTCACCCGTGCGCCACTAAGATTAAATAGCAAGCTACTTAATCTCCGTTCGACTTGCATGTATTAGGCACGCCGCCAGCGTTCACTCTGAGCCAGGATCAAACTCTCCATATAATTTATATGAAGTTTTTAATCTAAAAACTTTTGTTTTTTATTTATTAGTTTTAGTTTGCTAAGATAGCAAACTGGCTCAATCGATCACTTGTTTAGATTTCAAAGATTGACTAATAGTTTAACATTAATAATTTAAAAGAACAACGATAAAAAGGAAAGCTTTATTAACTCAAGAAGGTTAAAAGTGGTTTCTCTCAACTCGTGAGCTGGAATTATACAGGCATGATGCTTAAAGAAAGATTAAAAAGAGAGGGGAGATTGAAAAAAGTTGGGAAAAAATTTTCTACTTCTTACATTGGTTTGTAGAAGGGTCTAAAATACACGCATATCCAGTGTTTTGATGCACTAATATACTAACCGTTGAACTTCCATCTGATAAATTTATCCTGCAACTATCTTTTAAAAGCCTATCATATCCCCTTGCTGATCCGCCGCCATTAGTAGTACTTACTGTGCGCATAGGTCTTCCTAGCTCATCAAAAGATATAGTTTGCGATCTATTTCTTCCGCAACTACCTTCAAGCGTAACATTTGTTACTCCATATCTCTTTCCTATGTTTAAGGACTGGTCGACTTTTTTACAAGCCACTTTAGAAATACCTTGCCAACCTGCGCTTAAAAGATGTCCGTTTTTTATTATATTACTAGCTGCTTCCGACACGGAATTTAAATTCCCGGTTCCATCCTTTGCTATGTCATGATATATATGATATTTCCAACTTGATTTATTTTTCTTGTCAATATTGCAATTAGTTACAGAGGTATTATTAAAAGTTAAATTCCAGCGTTTTTTATACCACTCTTTTTGTGGATCGCCTTTGCTATCAAATTTAAATTTATCATCTTGCAAAGCCAAATGTTGCGCGTATCTTATGTGGGTAATTATCTGTTCGGCTGCCTCGCGTAAATTATCACGCTTAAGTCTAGGCATGGCAAGGGCCGCTAAAATACCGGCTATAACTATAACCAAAACAAGTTCGATCATGGTAAAGGCTCTTTTACTTGCCAACTGCATCTCTTTCTCTTATATCAAATGCAGCTATAGTTTTATCAAAAATTTCAATCTTCACATCTGCAAATTTATAATCACGCGAATTTAAAAGAATTGTGTCACTATTATTACTTACATTAATGTTATAAAATTTAAGTCTTAAGGCTAATTTATTATCTTCGGTATAAATTTGATCCAAACCCATCTCTTTGAGCCTATTTGCAAGATCTCTAGCAACATTAAATTTATAAACAAAATGATTATTTGGCTCATCTATAAATTTATAAGCAACTTGGTTGAAAATCAAGAATAGCCAGTTTAAGCCCAAAAATACAAGGATAAGTGCAGTTGCCAGCCTGTAAGTTTTGCGAAATTGCGGTAAACGAACGCGGTATGAGTTAAAAAACACTCTAACCATAAGCGGTGTTGCAATGATACAAAAAGGCAAAAATTCTTCCAGTTCAAGCTTTTGACGAACAGAAACGACCATGCAAAAACAAAACGAACAGATACAAACGAACCACAAAAGATCTTTTTTCTCTTTTATCCAAATTCTATAAAGAGTATAGACAAAAAAGATAAAAACAAATGGTGAAAAAACTGCGGCAAAGACCCCAAACGTATCCACAAAGTGTCCGCTTGGCCTGCCCCTGGTGTCAAAACCAAAAACATATAAACTAGCCAAAAAAAGCAAAGCTCCAACCCATGACAAAAAGGCGTTTTTTCTATATAAGCCGTATATAAAAAATGCCAAGTAAAGTATCAAAAAGTCGCCGTCTATAAAAAACGAAGCAAAAAATAATACATAAAAAATTCTGTTATATCCGGCATGAAAAGCATAAAGTATGGCAAGTGTTAGAAATATACAAAGCCCTGCATTATTTAGCACCAAAGCGCTAGCAAGCGTGCCAGGAAGTAGCATAAAAAGTAAGGTGCATATAATGCGATCCGGTTCAAATTTGAGATAAAATTTACTTAATTTATAAAGCAAAACGACACTTGATGCATGTAAAATAATCATTGGAAGGCGCAAAGCAAGATCGTTTTGTCCAAAAATAGCACAACTTGCGCGAACTAAATATCCTATAATCTCATCACTTTGAAAAAAAAGTCTTGCCTCATAATAACTAATGCTTAAATTTAATCCACAATACAACAACAAAGCAAGCTCAAATAGGCAGATTATAAATAAATTTCTAACCCTGGACGAACTTTCGTAAAATCTCATGCAATTTTCTCTTTTTTAATGTCGTTAAAATACAAAATAGCCATAAAGATTATAGCTACTAAAAGCATGAATGTCAAAAGTAGTAAAAACGCACTCCATCCTCCGTTTTGATAAATAAAACTAGGGGCAAAGCTGCCAAGTGCACCGCCGGTATAGTAAAAGCTCACATAAAACCCATTCGTCATAGCTTTATACTGCTTTGCTCTGGCGTTTATGGTACTTGAAGCCACAGAATGCGCTATAAAATTTCCTATACAAACAACAACCATAGCCGTAAATAAAACGATATAGCTATCAGACCAAAATATAAAAATGCTTAGGATAAAGATCACTATTCCGACAAGAATCGCCAAAAAAGGATTTTTAAAAAATTTGACAATATTTTTAACATTAAACGCTATCAAAACTCCCACAACATAGCCAAGATACATCATGCCCGTTTTTGAACCGCTAAAATTTTCGCCAAGACTCATCATGTAAAACGGAACAAAACTAAGTATGGCTTGAAAAGAGAAAAATACAAAAAATATAGAGGCGCAAATGTAAAAATTATGCTTTATTTTAAAAACCTCTTTAGCATCATGTAAGGTAGGCTTTATCGAATTTATGCTGCCGTCTTGAGATATTTTCTGTATCGCAAAGGCTAGCATAAGAAGAGAAATTCCAAGCGCGAAAAAGAAAAATCTCCAGCCAAAAATATCGGTAAAAAGCCCGGATAAAAACCTTGCTATAAATCCACCGATAATAGTAACCCCGACATATCTGCCGATATTTTGCCCTACTTCGCCGCTTGGGCTGTTTTGCGCGATATAGCTCATTATGCCTGTAAGTGCGGCAGGAGCGATAAGTCCTTGGATTCCTCGTATAAAAATGAGCAAATAATAACCGTTTGAAATGGCAAATAAAATTTCTAAAATTCCAAATGATAAAAAGGCATAAAACAAAACGTTTTTTATGGAAAATTTCTCCAAAAAATATCCATAAACTATAGAAGCAACGGCAAGCGGAGCCAAAAAAGATGTTGTAAAAAGTGATGCTTGAAAACGTGAAATTTCAAGCATCTTTTCAAAGAGTGGCTGGATAGGTTGTGTGGCATACATGACGCACATCGCAAGAATTGCGGCTACATACATCAAGTAAAGATTCGCTCGTGCCACAAGTTTAGTCCACTAAATATGTATATCCCAGAAAAACTCGACCCACTCCGTCGCTTCTTTGACTCTATAATCAGGCAATAAAAGTGCTTTTTGTTTATAAAAAACAGTAGCGATTTTAATCTCTAAATCAGGATAAATTTTAAGCAATTCTCGCTTTATCTCAACCATGCTTTCGCCACTATCGATAATATCATCTACTAATAAAATTTTCTTATATCCGGTAAGATTTGGGATATTAAAGATGTCGATAGTGTCTAGTTTATTTGTATTGTCATAGTGAATGGAATTTAGTGTAAATAAATTTCTGTTTTCAAGCGCAACTGCTAACGAGTGGCCTAAAGTAAGTCCACCGCGTGCTATAGCCAGTATGACTTCAGGCTTAAACTCATCGTTTATTTGTTTTGCCATTTTTTGCACATCAAGTGCAAATTCTTCATAAGAATAAAACATAAATTTCCTTTTTTAATGAACTAAAAATATAATAAAACTAATAAAGGCAAGAACTATCACGCCAAGGCTGATATCTTCAAATTCTCGCTTTAACAACTTAACTATCAAATACGCTATAAAACCAAAAGCCAAACCATTTGTGATCGAATACGTAAGTGGCATCAAAACAACGATAAAAAATGTCGCTATACTAACAGCCGTATCTTTAAAATTTACCGTTCCAAGCTCAGTAAACATAAGCACGCCGACCATTACAAGCACCGGATATATCGCATTTGCAGGTATAGCCTTAAACAACGGTAGCATAAAAAGCGTAAGGATGAAAAACGAACCGCAAAAAACAGCCGTAAGACCGGTTCTGCCGCCCTGCTCAACTCCACTTGTGCTTTCTACAAAAGATGTTGTTGTACTAACTCCTATCATAGAGCCAACAACGGTAGCAACAGCATCTGCTTCTAATGTTTTTTCAAGTTTTTCAACACCGTCTTTTTTGCTCTCATCAAACATTCCAACACGCGTACCAATGCCTGTCAATGTGCCGACTGAGTCAAATAGATCCGTAACAAAAAACACCACAATAACCGGCAAAAACGCTAATGTAAAATTCCCTGCTACATCAAAAAATACACTCTTTATATCAAGCTCTAAAAATATCGGAGCCATAGACGCGGGAAGTGAAATAAACTCGCTAGGATAAGGTGAGATACCTACTGCCCATGCCAAAGCAGATGTTAAAAATACCGCCAAGATAAAAGCACCTCTTATCTTCCAAGCCCAAAAAGTCACGACAAAAAATATCCCGGCGATGCCTAAAAGCACTTGCGGATCTTTTAAATTTCCAAGTCCTACAAGAACCGCGTCACTGTTTACTACGATACCCATTTGCTGAAGACCGATAAAGCTTATAAACGTTCCGATACCGGCGCTTATAGCACGACGAAGATCAAGAGGAATGGACTTTATAACCCAAATTCTAAAATTTGTAAAAGACAAAACAACAAAGATAATACCTGATAAAAAAACTACTCCAAGGGCTGTTTGCCATGCCATACCCATGCCGATAACTAGTCCAAAGGTAAAATAAGCATTTAAGCCCATGCCTACGCTCATCGCAACAGGAGTGTTTGCCCAAAGTCCGTTTAATATAGTTGAAAATATCGTAATGAGCGCGGTCGCGGTAATAAGTGCATCCATGGGAAGCCCTGCTTTGCTCATAATGATAGCATTAACAGGCACGATATACATCATAGCAAGAAATGTCGTAAGCCCCGCACTAAATTCTTGCCTTACACTTGTGTTATTTTGCGCTAGTTTAAAAAAGTCCAATGTAAGCTCCTTTTTTGTGATTAGTAAGTTTTTATTTCGTTATATAAGCTATCGCGTTCAACAGGGGTAAAGCCCGAAGTCTTTATCAGGTCGCAAAAAGTTTTTAAGGTAACCCCATGCGCGCTTGCGGCTCCAGCAGCACTTTGAATACTCTCTTTTTGTATGGTGCCGTCAAGATCGTCAGCTCCAAATTCCTGAGCTATCATGGCTAAATTTAATGTAGAAGTAGCCCAGTAAGCCTTTATATGAGGCATATTATCAAGCACCAAACGAGAGATTGCCATTGTTTTTAAAATTTCAACCGAACCCAAAAATTTCACGTCTTTAAGATAGTTATTTTCCCTTTGATACACAAGCGGTATAAATGCATTAAATCCACCCGTGATATCTTGCAAATCACGAATTCTAAGCATATGATCGATACGGTCAGCCCTGCTTTCTATATGACCAAACAACATCGTAGCGTTGCTTTCTTTGCCTTTTTTGTGCCATTTTTTATGAATTTCAAGCCAATTTTGGCTACTTACTTTTCCTTTGCAAATTTTAGCCCTAACATCTTCGGCAAAAATTTCAGCCCCGCCCCCAGGCATGCTGTCTACGCCGTATTCAAGCATCTTTTCTATAACCTCATCGTAGCTAAGAGAGTAATGGCGTGATAAAAAGTCTATTTCAGCCGCAGTCATCGCTTTGACATGGATAGTTGGGTGTTTTAACTTAATCTTCTTAAAAATTTCTAAATACCACTGCCAGCCGCTTTGTGCGTTATGAGCTGAAACGATATGTATCTCTTTGGCTCCGTTTTTAACGCTCTCGTCTACGATTTGCATTATCTCTTCGTGGCTCATTTTATAAGGATTTGGATTTTTACGATGCGCGGAAAATGCACAAAATTTACAGACGTCAGCACAGATATTTGTAGGATTTATATGGCGATTTATGTTAAAAAAGACCTTTTTGCCGTGCATTTGACGCCTTTTAGCATCAGCAAATTTTGCTAAATCAAATAGATCAAGTTCATAAAGTCCAAGCGCTTCCTCGGCGTTTATACGATCGCCGGACTCAAGTTTTTTAATCAAATTCATTATTATTTCTTTTCCTAAAGCTTAAACTAGTTTGGTGATTATATGAAAATAAAGCTTTGTTTTTGCAAAAATTTAATATCATTAGCGCTTACAAATTTTAAAGAGAGCTTTAGTTTATGTATAGTATCGAAGATATAAAACAAAATAAATTAATAATCAAGGCAGATGAGACCTTTGCTCAGTCACGTCAGAAAATGACAAAATTTTTCCAGAAAAACCAAGGTAGAAATTTTGTAAATTTTTTGATAAAAGAAAATGACGACTTTATAAAAACATACCTAAATGCACTGGTAAAAGAGTATTTTGGCGACTTTGCGCCTGAAACAGATGCATTTAGTCTTAGTATTTTAGCGACAAACAAATACGCCCAAGGCTTGGTTTCGGTTGATTCCGCTTTTGAAATTTTAATTGTTTATAAAAATATTCGCGGGTATAATATCAAAAATTTTATTAAAACTTTCATCGAACTACTCCACTCTTCTTCCATAAATTTACAGATAAAAACGATAGAAATAGATGAACTTTTTTTACATTACAAAGACGATATAAAGGTAAAAAGTGAAATTTCATGGGTAAGATATATCTGTGGCTCAAAAAGTATCTACAGGATGGCAAAAACCCAAATTCAACTTGCAAAAGAGCACAATAAACTTGAGTTTTTAAGCTATCATTTAAAGCCGTTTTTACCGTTTGAAAACATAAAATACTTAGAGCAAGAGCCAAATCTAAAAACAGGCTTTGGCGGAAGTGATGAAATTTGGCACTTAAACTGCATACTAAACTGCCTTGACAGCGAGATTTCGGTAAGAACTCAAGCTCTTAAATTTATGGACGAGAAAGAAATTAGCGAGTTTAATCTAAACACCGACTTTTTAATGAGCCTAAAATCAGCTCTAAATTTAACCAAAAACTCCGATACCTTTATCGCTTCAAGCGTAGACGAAGTGACAAATTTAATGCAAACCAAGTCTAAAAAGACACAAGATACCGATAGCATAATAAGCCAAAAAATGCTTAGCAATATGAACAATATCGCGATATACTCACGCTTTTTGGCAGCGTCGCTTTGCAGACCTATGTTTAAAAGCGAGCTAAATTTCACTCAAAGAAGAGCCGCAAGACTTTCAAACGGACTATATCAGATACAAAACATAGTCTATACGCCAACACACAAAAAACCAGTTGGTATAAACAAGCTCATAAAAGAACTTTTATCCCTAAAAGATATAGACTATAAATTTGATATAAGCACTATTTTCTACATCAAAAGGGCGATCATAACAAAACCTGAGCTAGAAAAAGCGATAATGAATTTTAAAAAGATATTTGCAAGAAACAATACATATTGTATCTTAAAAGCCCTGCTTGACGCCCAGATCATCCAAATTTTAGTAAAACCGATGGAGCACATATCGCAACTTGCACAATACGACGGTTATCACAACTTTACCGTTGATGAACACAGCGTTCTTAGTGTCAAATACCTTGAAAACATAAAAGATAAATTTATAAAAAATTTATACAGCGAGCTTTGTGCCGAAGGTCGCATAATGCTTAAAATGGTCACTTTAATGCATGATGTCGGCAAGGGTGTGAGTGGCGATCACAGCGTGGTTGGTTCAAATATCTTCCGCGCATACGCAAACAAGCTAGAGCTTAGCGCAAAAGCGACAAACACGGGTGTCACACTGATAAAGTATCATACTCTAATGAGCAACATCGCAAACAGAGAGGACATCTACTCGCAACGCGTGATATTTGGCTTCATATCAAAGCTAGCAGAAAAGCAAAATTTAAAGCTTCTTTACATCCTTAGTTACTGTGTCATAAATGCCACTAGCGAAACACTTTACACCCCATACACGGCAAAGCTACTCAAAAAACTATACGACCTATCATACGAGAGCTTTGACGATGAGACGCTACTTGATGAAGCAACAAGGCGTGTAAAAAAAGAACATAGTATAAAAAGAAACGAGGAATTTGAAAGGCTTGATGATGCTATAAAAGCAAAACTACTTAAAATTTCATCAAATTTATTATTTGCAAAACATAGTGTGGTCGATATCATAAACATAGCAAAACGTGCGTATAACCTAACATCAACTCAAATGGACGTCTTAAACAACCAAAGCTTAAGTGTAAAAATCATCTCAAACGAAAATTTAAATTTATCCGCCCTACTTGCAGTTTTGGCTGCTTACGATCTTGCATATATGGAAATTTATGAGTTGTTTGACGATAAATTTTTCATCCGCTTGGAATTTAACAAAAATGTAAAAAATAGCGAACTCTTAAATTTAAAAGTAAAGGCCGATGAGGCACTTCATAGTAATGAAAATATCAAGCTTGAATCCCCTAAGATAAGCCGCGATGAGATAACTTTTGACATAAACCACTCAAACGAATACGCAAGGCTCAATATAAACGCCAAAGATCAAAGAGGGTTAATGGCATACGTGATGAGTGTATTTGGCAAAATGAACTTTAAGATCACAAGCGCAAAGGTGCAAACTATCAAAAATCGCACACGCAACCTTTTCCTAATAGAAAAAAACGATGAGCTGTGTTATAATGCCGAAAAAATTTTAAAACTATTAATAAGCGAGTAAAATATGTGTGGAATAGTAGGATATATCGGAAAAGACGAAAAAAGAAATATAATCATAGACGGACTTAGAGAGCTTGAATACCGCGGATATGATAGCGCGGGTATGGCTGTCATGAGCCAGGATGAGATAAGCTATTTTAAGGCTGTTGGCAAGCTTGATAATCTAGCCGACAAGACCAAAGATTTTAGCTCAAGCGGTCTTGGTGTAGCTATAGGTCACACAAGATGGGCTACACATGGCAAACCAACCGAGATCAACGCTCACCCGCACCTTGGCGAGCACTCTTTTGTTGTTCATAACGGCATTATTGAAAATTACAAAGAGTTAAAAGAAGAGCTTGAGGGCAAAGGCGTAAAATTTCTAAGTCAAACGGATACCGAGGTCATAGTTCATCTTTTTGAAGAGAACTTAAAACATATAAAAGATCCTTTTAAAGCCTATGAAGCAACGATCGCAAGACTTCACGGAGCTTACGCCACGCTACTTATAACCAAAACAGCGCCAAATAAAATTTTCTTTGCCAAAGTTGCTGCACCTCTTGCCATCGGCAAAAACGATAAAAACGAAATTTACTTTGCCTCTTCGGATGCTCCGTTAATCGGCGTTGCAAAAGAGGTTTCATATCTTGATGATAAAGCTTACGGCGTAGTAGGTATAGATAGTATTGAAATTTACAAAGATGGAAAAAAGATAACTCCACACTTTTCAACACTACCAAAAGATAGAAGTTATGCCCAAAAAGAGGGTTATAGATTTTTCATGGAAAAGGAAATTTACGAGCAAAATACCGTTATTTCCGAAGCCATAATGGGACGCGTTAAAAACGGTAAAATTTGTCTTGAAAATTTAACCGATGAATATCTAAAAAATATCGACGACATCGTGCTTTGCGCTTGTGGCACAAGCTATCATGCGGCACTTACCGCAAGCTATCTTTTTGAGCGTTTAGCAGACGTTAGGGTTAAGGTCGAATTTGCCAGCGAATTTAGATACCGCAAGCCTAAGCTTAACACAAATTCTCTATTTATCGTTATCTCTCAAAGCGGCGAAACAGCCGACACACTTGAAGCTTTAAAGATCGCAAAAGAGGCTGGACTTAAAACCTTAGCGATATGTAATGTTAATAACTCGTCTATCGTGCGTCTTGCCGACACAACTCTTCTAACTAGAGCCGGCATAGAAAAAGGCGTGGCTAGCACAAAGGCGTTCGCAACACAGATCGTTTTACTTTGGATGCTTGTTTTGCAAATGGCAAGCGCAAAAAAAAGCATAAGCCAAAGCGAGCTTGATACTGAAATTTCAGCCTTACTTCATATACCTCAAATTTTAAATATCGACAATAGCTTGCAAGAGCGTATTCACCGTCTTGCAAAACATTATCTGCATGGACATGGATTTTTCTTTATCGGAAGAGATATATTCTATCCGCTAGCTCTTGAAGGGGCATTAAAACTAAAAGAAATTTCATATCTACACGCGGAGGGTTATCCTGCAGGAGAGATGAAACATGGCCCTATAGCACTTGCCGATGATAGGCTATTTACTATCGCACTAATGCCTCAAACAACGCTTTATGAAAAGACAAAAAGCAATGTTGAAGAGCTTGCAGCAAGGGATGCCTACATACTAGCCATAAGCCCAAATGAGTTTGAGCTAAGCGATGATTTTATAAAAACAAGCAAGCAAGAACACCCTATGAGCGAGTTTTTTGAAATGATGATAATACTTCAAATTTTTGCTCTTGAAATTTCAATAAGACTTGGCAACAACGTAGACATGCCAAGAAACCTAGCAAAAAGCGTAACCGTAGAATAACTTCATATCTTGCCTGACCACAGATCAAAGCGATAAAAAACGCTTTGGTTTTAGTCAGGGCAGACTCTAAATTTTAAAACTAACCTAAAATTTCGACCAAGCGAGACCTTGTCTCCTCACCCCATTCGCTTGCACTTATCACGCCATCAACATCGCAAAGCTTTGCTTCATTTACCATGCAGTATTCGCTAAGCGCATTTTTGTATCCGCCTCTTATACAAGCCTCTTTACCGATTAAAAATCCGGCTCCGCCAAATACCAATGCTCCAAGGTCAAAACACATCTTTATTCTAGCGCTAGAGCCACTCCTGACCCATGATAAAAAAATTTCATCATACCTTAGACTAAGTGCTCCGATACCGTCAGGAACAACCATCATATCTATACCATAAAGACTTTCTCCATAAATTTCAGGATGAAGCCTTATCCCGCTTTCATCGATAATCTCGGCTTTAAAAGCATAAGTTTTTACACTTATTTTTTCAAAAGTGCGTAAAAAACTATGTATCTGAGCAAAATTTAGCAAATTTACCTTGTCATATAACAAAATACCAACTTTCATCTCTATCCTTTATCAAAAATCTCAGCTAAATTTTAATGAAGCGCCTCATTTAACTTTATTGCTCTTTTACTTGCACTAGCGGTGATTTGTCCTGTTTGACTATTCTGACGGAAGTGAAGTCCACTTACTCCAGATAGCTCAAGACCTTTATAAATTTCTTTTTCAAATTTAAACTCAGGATTTATCAGGGCTAATTTACCGCGCTCTTCCTTGCTTATATACACTTTCGTTCCTTCAAGCACAGCTATGCCTGCGTCTACAATGCACTTATCTCCAAGAGGTATGCCGGTAACCGAATTTGCACCAAGCAAGCAGTTTTTACCGATACTTACTGGATTGCCATTTGTTCCGCTTAAGACGCCAAGTATGCTAGCTCCTCCACCGATATCGCTTCCCTCGCCAACCACCACCGAACTACTTACACGCCCTTCTATCATCACGCTTCCTGTAGTTCCCGCGTTAAAATTCACATACGCAGCTCCAGGCATAACGGTTGTTCCTGCGCTTATTAAAGCACCCATCCTAACCTTTGCACTATCAAGGATTCTCGTGTTATCACAAGGTATGATATGACTTAAATATCTTGGAAATTTATCTACGCTAACTATTGTAGGATACTCACCGTTCATCTTTAAATTTACCTCGTTTTGACGTAACCATTCAAGCTCGATCGGTTTGCTGTTTGCATCCCAAGCGACATTTGGCAGCACACCAAATGCTCCATCAAGCACAAGACTTCTAAGTGGCGCTTTTTGTAAACTAAGCAGATAAAGTTTAAGGTAAACAACCTCTACACTTAACGGTTTTGTATCTTCAAATATAAAAACAACACGAAATTTACCAACATTTTTTTGCTCTTCAAGAGCGTGTTTTACATTATAAACCACCTCAACATTTTTATGTGTTTGCATCTCATCTTTAAACACACCAAGAAGTTTCCATGCTTTTTTTGCTGCTCTTTGGCTAAATTCCGCCACAAATTCACTGCCATTAAAATCAACACTTATCCCATCTTCGCTCAAAGCCCAGATAATAGCTGCCGCACTTAAAAAATTTTCCTTAAAACTTACGGCCGCATAGCTTGCTTGCAAGATCTTATCTTGATCTAGCTGGCCTTTATCGACCCTTGCGATACCAAAAGCGATCGGGTCTTTATAGCCTTCGCTTGCTCTTAGGGTTTCGCAAAATTCTTTAAATTCATTGGCTGTTTTTATTTCGATTTTTGACATTTTTGCTTCCTGATTTTTTAAAAGAGTTTAGCAAATTTTGTATAAAAGATTGATGATTGAAAAATGAGAGTAAAATTTAAATTTATATGAAAGAAAAATGGTAACAAAATTCTAAGTCAAGCAAATCCGGTGTCGACTTAGAATTTTAATTAGCTTAAAAGTATTATTTACTGCAAGCTGACTGTCCATCCATTACAGGCTGTATAGCAGAGTTATCGGCACCGCCGTCATTATTTATCTTTTCTATCTCTTCCCAAAGCTTTTTAGCTGCCTCTTCGTAGCGTTTTGCAGTTATGCTTTCAGACTGATAAAAGCTTATAGGCTTACCGCTATCGCCACCTACACGCACTGCCGGCTCGATAGGAATTTCAGCTAAAATTTGAGTGTTATAATCTTTAGCTATAGCCTCTGTTGTGCCTTTGCCAAAGATATCATACTCTTTACCGTTATCAGGACAGATGAAACCGCTCATGTTTTCTACTATTCCTGCGATTGGGATATGTAGTTTTTCAAACATATCTAGTCCGCGTTTACTATCATCAAGTGCAACAACTTGAGGTGTAGTAACACATACTCCGGCAGTTACAGGCACGCTTTGAGCTAAAGTTAGTTGCGCATCACCGGTTCCTGGAGGCATATCTAAGAATAATATATCAAGCTCGCTCCAAAGCACGTCTTTTAACAGCTGCTCAATCGCTTTCATTATCATAGAACCACGCCAAATTAACGAAGCACCCTCTTCCATCAAAACACCCATGCTCATCATCTCAACACCGTGGCTAAGGATAGGCTTTAGTTTGTTGCCGATAACTTGTGGTTGAGTTTGTGTCTCGCCTAACATTCTAGGGATATTTGGACCGTAAATATCAGCATCTAAAATTCCTACTTTTTTACCAAGTTTAGCCATAGATATAGCTAAATTTAGAGTTGTGGTTGACTTGCCAACGCCGCCTTTACCAGAGCTAACCATGATGAAATTTTTTATCTGAGGCGCTATGTTTTTACCGCTAACAGAGTTGCTTTTCTCATCAGGTATCTTTGGCTGAGCGATACGAATAATCGCCACATGCGGTGTTAAAACACGCTTAATATCCTCTTTTAGCTCTTTTACCATCTCAGGATTTGAGCTTACTATCTCAACATCAACCTCTATCGGATCGCCCTCTTTAACGCTTTTTACAAAGCCAAAATCCACAATACTTTTTTCAAAGCCAGGATATATAACGCCTTTTAGGCGCTTTAAAATTTCCTCTTTATTTAACATTATTTTCCTCCGTTATCTTTCTTGAAATTTTATATGCACAAAATTTTGGACCACACATAGAACAAAAGTGCGCCTCTTTAAACACATCTTGAGGCAAGCTCTCGTCATGCAGCTCTCTTGCCTTATCAGGATCAAGCGCTAGTTCAAACTGCTTGTTCCAGTCAAAATTATATCTAGCATCGCTCATTGCATGATCGCGATCTATCGCTCCTGCTCTACCGCGAGCTATGTCGGCTGCGTGCGCTGCGATCTTATGGGCGATTATACCGTCTCTTACGTCAGTGGCATTTGGCAAGCCAAGATGCTCTTTTGGAGTAACATAACAAAGCATAGCTACACCATAAGATGCCGCCAAAGCCCCACCTATAGCACTTGTGATATGATCATATCCAGCACCTATATCAGTAACAAGTGGACCTAGCACATAAAACGGTGCATTATG
Source organism: Campylobacter sp. RM6914 (assembly GCF_004803835.1). NCBI lineage: Bacteria > Pseudomonadati > Campylobacterota > Epsilonproteobacteria > Campylobacterales > Campylobacteraceae > Campylobacter > Campylobacter californiensis. The sequence goes on from NZ_CP012545.1 coordinate 1,237,509, forward strand.
ACACCACTCTTGCTGAATTTTGACGTTGTATTCGATTTGATTTAACGGCACGTGTCCTGGACCTTCGACCATAACTTGCACGTTTTTATCCCATGCTCTAAGCGTAAGCTCGCCAAGTACCTTTAACTCGCTCAACTGCGCTTCATCAGTTGCATCATACAAGCAGCCTGGACGAAGACTATCTCCTAAAGAAAGAGCAACATCATACTTAGCGCAGATATCTAAAATTTGATCAAATGCCTCATAAAAAGGATTTTCTTTATGGTAGTGCATCATCCAAGTCGCCATAAGGCTTCCACCACGACTTACTATGCCCATTTTACGCTTTGATATAAGCGGCATAAATTTAAGTAAAAACCCGGCGTGTATCGTAAAATAGCTAACACCTTGTTTTGCCTGCCGCTCGATCACTTCAAGCATCGCTTCTATGGTCAAATTTTCTATCTCGCAAACATCATGTATGATCTGATACATCGGAACAGTACCAAGAGGAACGTTGCAATTTTTAATTATCGCCGTTCTTATCTCGTCAAGATCGCCTCCCGTGCTTAAGTCCATAACCGTGTCTGCACCGTATTTTAGACAAATATCAAGCTTTTCAAGCTCGCCGTTTATATCACTAACAAGACTTGAATTGCCGATATTTGCATTTACCTTTGTTTTTGCGTCTATACCGATCGCCATCGGGATTAAATTTGTGTGATTTATATTTGCAGGTATTATCATGCGTCCTTTTGCTACACACTCTCTAACAAAGTCAGGCTCTAAACCCTCAACCTTTGCGACATGGTGCATTTCAGGCGTTATGACACCCTGTTTGGCGTAATACATCTGCGTTGGAGTAGCATCGTTTTTACGCTCTTTTATCCACTCTTTTCTCATGATTTTTCCTAAAATGAAATCGGATAATTTTACTGCATTTTAACTTCTGTTATGCTTTAACATAAATTTATGTCTATCTTTTCAAATTTACAAAGCAAAATTCAAGTTTTATAGATGTATAATATCGTAACATTTTGATGTTTATTTACATAAAATACTCTTTAAAACAACATGCTTTAAAGTTGTTTTATGTTTTATTTTTTGCCTTTTCTCACAAAAATCTTAATAATGTTTCTAAAAGAAACTAAAAATATCAAACAAAAGGCAAAGCAAGGAGATAGATTTGCTAGATATTACACTTATTATGCTTGGAGCCGGGGATTCTACGCGTTTTGGACTACCGGTAAAAAAACAATGGCTAAGAGTAGGTTCTGATCCGCTTTGGCTAGTGGCAACTAAAAATTTGAGTGGTTTTTACTCATTTAAAGATGTTATAGTTGTTAGTAAAGAGAGTGAGTATATGTCCTCTTTCGCGCCAAATTATAAATTTATAAATGGTGGACAAACTCGCCAAGAAAGCCTAAAAAACGCACTTTCACTAGTAAAAAGCGAATTTGTTTTAGTAAGCGATATAGCACGCCCGATGATACCAAAAGAGCTTTTTAATAAAATCATAGAAGGCGCGAAGCAAGCAGACTGCGTAGTTCCTGCACTTAAGATCGCAGACACTGCCTATCTTGGCGAAGAGGCTATCGATAGAGAGAGAGTAAAACTTATACAAACCCCTCAACTTTCACGCACAAATTTACTAAAACAAGCGCTTGAAACAGATGTTACCTATACAGACGATAGCTCTGCTATAAGAGCGGTCGGCGGGTCTGTTTGGCATATTTTAGGAGATGAAAGAGCTAGAAAAATAACCACAAAAGAGGATCTTTCACGGCTTAACCTTGTCTCTCCTAGCCTTGAACAATTTGTCGGCACGGGATTTGACGTGCATGAGTTTGCAAAGGGCAGAGAGCTCTGGCTGTGCGGGGAAAAGCTTGAATTTGAACTAGGATTAAAGGCTCACAGCGACGGAGATGTAGCGCTTCATGCTTTAACAGATGCGATCTTGGGAGCTGCAGGGCTTGGCGACATAGGAGAGCTTTTTCCTGATACGGACGCAAATTTTAAAGACATAAGTTCGATGTTTTTGCTAAAAGAGGCTTATAAAAAAGTCCAAAGCGTTGGTTTTGAGCTTGTAAATGCAGACATAACGATAATGGCTGAAAAACCAAAAATTTCTAAATTTAAAAGAAAAATGGCGGAAAATATCGCGGTCGCTTTGAATTTAACACCAAATCGCATAAACGTAAAAGCAACTACCACCGAAAAACTTGGCTTTGTTGGACGTGGTGAAGGCATAGCCGTTATAGCAAGTGCGAGTTTAAAATATTATGACTGGACAAAAATATGAAAATTTTAATAGTAGAAAATGAAATTTACCTAGCAGGCTCTATCGCAAGTAAATTAGCTGACTTGGGTCACGAATGCGAGATAACAAATAACGTCAAAGACGCACTTAAATACGAAAATTTCGATGTTGTGCTACTTTCTACAGCACTTCCGGGGCAAGACTTCTACCCTGTGATAGATAAATTTAAAGATGCTATCATCATACTTCTTATCGCTTATATCAGTAATGATACCGTTTTAAAGCCGATACAAGCGGGAGCAAATGACTACATCCAAAAGCCTTTTATGCTTGAAGAACTCGTTAGAAAAATAAGGCATTTTGAAGAACACAAACGCATGAAAGCACTTTTACAAAGCTACGAAGACTACATACAATACACTCTTCGCAACTACAAAATAGACGACATAGACGTCAAAAAGGTAAAACTCCCTCTTTTAATACGCACGTCAAAAATACCTTATGCGGACAAATTTGTCCAGCTTTATATGAGCGAGATGAAGACCCCTTTTATCTTCTGTCCGGCAACTAAACTAGTCCAGATCGATAAAATTTTAAAACAAAATCCAAAAGAGTATCTTTATATCTCAAATTTTCAACTACTAAAAAATGACGAACAAGAGAGAATTTTATCGTTTTCATACAAAAAAAAGATAGTCATCTCAACAACAGACCTAGAGCTATCCGTGCCTTTTGATACGCTTGATATAGTAAATAAGGCGCAAGGATTTAGCGTGGATGAGATAGTAACTATCGACGAATACATAAGACACATTATAACCACATATCAGGATAGATTTCCAGATACGGAACTATCTAAAAAACTTGGAATTTCACGTAAATCACTTTGGGAGAAAAGAAAAAAATATGATATCCTCAAGAAAAAATAAAACTATAGCCATAAGCACCGAGGCGTTTGGAACGCTTGAACTTATCAAAAACAACATCATCTCAAATTTTAGCTCTTTTATGGACTATGATCAGATAAAAGCAACGAACAAATACGGTTTTTTCGAGGGTGAGCCGATGCCTTACTCTTTTGGATTTGCCCCATTTGGCGATGAAAATCAAGCAGTCGTAAAAAGCTTAAAACAAGGAGAGAGAGTAAATTTATCGCTAAAAGGTGAGATAATCGGGCATGTGGATGCAGATAAAATTTTTAAACTAGATAAACAAACAAGTGAAAAAAATATATTTTTAGCTAACGAATCAACAAGTGTCCATCAGATGAGACTTGGAGAATACGCCCTAAGCGGAGAATTTGAAATTTATGACCAAGAGCTAAAAAAGACAAAACAACGCCTTCAAAAGGTCATTAAAGAAACGGGTGCAAAGAGGATAACTGCGCTTTTCCTTACTGCTGATCCATTTAACCGAGCACATGAGCGCCTAGTGAGAATGACGATAGATAAAACCGACTTGGTTATTGTGTTTTTAGTAAGAACAACGCAAGATAGTCATATAAACTACGACTTGCGCAAAGAGGTACTTGAGTATTTTAACCAAAACTACTTACCGTCAAATAGGATTTTTATATTTCCGTTAAGAAACACAACCCTTTTTAGTTCACATAAAAATCCAACACTTGAGTATATAACTGCTCACCATTTAGGAGCGGACAAGCTAGTTATCGGGCAAAATCACACAGGTATAGGTATGTTTTTTGATCAAAACGAAGCCCATACTATACTTGATAAATACAAAGACGCTTTAAAGATGGATATCATCATCTTACCGGAACTTGTTTACTGCAACAAGTGCAAAACTCTTGTAAGCACAAAAACATGCCCGCATGGTGCACATCATCACATCAAATACCATCCAGACACTATAAAAACGCTACTTTTTCAAGGTATTTTGCCGCCTGCTATCTTGATACGCCCGGATATATCGGCGCTTATTTTGTCACAAATTTTACCGGATAGATTTAAAGATATTCAAAAACTATGCGATGATTTATTTCCAAATTCAGGTCTTCTTGAAAAACGCAGCGATCGCGACTTTTATGAAGAGTTAATGAAACTTTATCAAACATCATCAATGACTTAAGGACGATACATGCAAAAACTATTTTTGACATTTTTTGGCACTGGGCTTTTACCAAAAGCTCCTGGGACTTGGGGTTCGCTAGCCGGTATGGTTTGCGCATATATAATTCTTGCGTATTTTTCTTCTACGACGCTGTTTTTAGCTAGTATTTTGCTGTTTTTGCTTGGCGTAAGCGCAGTGGAAAGCTATGAAAAAATAACCGGTGAACACGATAGTTCACATATCGTTATAGATGAAGTTGCAGGTGTATTTTTAGCGATAGCTATTAGTGGAGCTACGTTTGCTCAAATTTTGCTATCGTTTTTATTTTTTAGACTACTTGACATCAAAAAGCCGTCTATTATCGGACGTATAGACAGAAATGTCAAAGGCGGACTTGGTGTTATGGGAGATGATATGGTCGCTGGATTTTTCGCGGGACTTATGAGTGCGATAGCTTATGGTATATGCCTAAAATTTGGTATAAGTTTGATCTAGGCTCGTTAATATACGAGCTTTTATCTTGCTCTATTTTTTCTATTCTCTACGCCTTGGCTTTCATACTCCTCTATCTCGACGACATACTCGGGATTTTTCTTCTTAAGTCCGGCGTTTAATACGGTTATTATCTTAGCATCGGCATTTTTATGACTACATATAAGAAGAACCAAATTTAAATATATTCCCGCTTCTTGAGGCGCTTTTCCGTTTTGTTTTTGTGGAAATTTAAACTCTTCTATAAATTGACTTACAACCATAGCTAGATCATCTTTGCTCTTTTTGCTATCAGAAGCTATACTGATAAGATCTTTTATGCTAGTCTCTTTTTTGGGCGTTGCTTGCTTTGCGGACTTAGGAGCCACTTTATGTTCTATGTCGTCATTTTTTATAAATTTGATCAAAATAATCATAAGCACGATAATAGCGATTAAAAAAATCGCTATTATAACAAGCAAAATCGTGCTTTGTGTGCTCATATTAAAGTCTTGAACAGATATTACGTTTTGGATACGCTAGAAGCGTAATCGCCACCATAACACCTATCATGATCCAAATAAAATCCGGTACCGGCAACGGATCTCCTGCTGCATACGAGTGCATACCCGCCAAGTAGAAATTCACACCAAAATACGTCATAAGTATCGCCCAGTATGCAAAAAACGATGCAACAGCAAAGGCGTATTGGTTATTAAGCTTTGGTATAAATCTAATATGTAAAACTGCCGCATAAACCAGTATCGACACAAGAGCCCAGGTCTCTTTACTATCCCAACCCCAGTATCTACCCCAGCTTTCATTTGCCCAAACACCGCCTAAAAAGTTTCCTAAAGTTAGCAAGCTAAGACCAAGTATCATCGCCATCTCATTTATACGAGTAGCCTCTGTAATGTTGCGTGAAATTTCTTCGTTTGGTTTTTTCTTGCTTTGCATGATGATAAGTATAAGCACAAAACCGCCAAGCAATGCACAAAGCCCTAAAAATCCATAACTAGCCGTAATAATAGAAACATGGATCGTTAGCCAGTAGCTTTGAAGAACAGGCACAAGCGTTGTTATCTGTGGGTCCATCCAGCTTAAATGTGCAACAAAAAGCGTAACACCGGCAAGTATAGATGTAAGCGCGATAGCTATCGGGCTACGTTTTGAAAACACTATACCAGAAAGACCAAGCGCCCAAGCGATATATACCATAGACTCATAGGCATTACTCCAAGGAGCGTGTTCTGCGATATACCAGCGAAGCCCAAGACCAACGGTATGAACTGCAAATGCAAGTAAATTTATGCCATATATCACCTTAACGATCTTGTCGATATTTAGCTTTGGAGCTAACATTTTTATAAACACAAACAGCAACAACACTAAGCCGGCTAGTAAATATATCGGTGTTAAGCGATCAAAAACTTGCAGCTTGTTAAACAAAAGCTCGGTTTCTATCTTTTGCTTTGCAGGCATTATTTGTGAGCCGTAGTTGTTTTGATACTCAAAAATTTTATCCAAAGCCTTATCCGCTTCACTCCATTCTTGAGTTTTTACTGCATTATCAACTGCTGTAAAATAATCCCTCATCATGCCTATAACCAAATTTCCCTCTTCAGGAGAAAAATACATCATTGCCGATGCAGGAGAGTACCAAGTGTTTGATGGATCATCTTGTTTTGGAAAAATTTTAAATATCTCTCCTATAAACATCATATAAAAGACATTTAGCCTTTCATCTATCTTGATCACATCTTTATCAAAAGTGCCACGCGAGCCAGGGTGTTTGCGGTTAGCTTGCTCGGCAAATTTAGTAAGCTTATACTCGCTTCTGCCATCTTTACCTGGTTTAAAAAAGTCGTTAAAACTAGCGTATTTTGCATTTTCAGATACTCCCAAAACCTTTTTTAACTCGCTGCTTGACCCAAGTGCGATCACAAATTCATTACGCCAAAACTCCGGCATAACCATTATGGAAAGCGCTGCTTGGTTTGAGTCAAGTGAACCGATACGATCTTTTCTGTGAAATTTGTTTAATACTTCTTTACTAAGCGTATCAAAAGGTTTCATCCTGCCGTCAGGACTTTGCACGATAAGCCTTGAAAGCTTTTTGGCATGCTCTGGACTTATACGAGGCAAGAAGTCGTCAGCCGCTTTTAGCTGAGTTAAATTTAAAGCAAAAAGCCCGATCACAAGGAAGCTTGCTACTTTTTTTACAGAGTCGTTATCTATCAGTTTTGCTAGCTTTCTAAATCTACTTGTGGGGTTTACTACATTTAAGAAAAATCCTATGCCAAGCAAAAAGTATCCGATATAAGTCGGGATCTTGCCGGGGTCTTTGTTTACTGATAGTATTGTTCCGCGCTCATCTTGATCATATGAGCTTTGGAAAAATCTATATCCATCATAATCTAAAACGTGATTCATATATATCCTATAATCAAAACTTGGACTATCTCCATCTTTAACGACAACTTCACTTGCATAGCTCATTGGGGAATTTGAGCCAGGGTATCTTTTTAATTCAAAATCTTTTAAATACAAACTAAAAGGAAGCTTTATCTGTTGAAGTCCCCAAGATGCGTTAAACTGCTGACCTGCGACTGTAGCTTTACTAGGCTCTATAAGGTTATAAAACAGTGGAATTTCTTTGCTCTCACCCTTATATGTTAAAAGCACGTTTACTACGTCAAATTCGCCATTTTGATTTGCCATGAGCTTTCTTTTTGCCTTAGCTGAAATAAATTTAGATATAAAATTTACTCCCTCTATCGTGTATAAATTTTTCTCTTCAAACTCATTTACACTCTCTGGGCTAATCACACTTTTAGAACTATCTATCATTGAAATTTTACTTAACTCCATGCTTGAAGTAACGCTAAATTTTCCATTTTCTAGTTTAAAAAGAACAAATTTTTGATTAGATTTTGGCATTGTGTTAAATAAGAAGCTTATATCACCTGCAACGACTTCTTCGCCCTCAAGTAGATATACATCTTCTCTATTTTCATCATCAGAGATCGTTAGCTCTATAACGGCTCTTCCACCCTCATCGTCGACAAATCTATATGCGGCGCTTGGCAGATACTCTACAAATTTCATATTAGCACTATCTTGACCGATCTTGAGCTTTATATCAAAGCCGTTTGTTACTATGTCGCTAAATGAACGAGGTATCGAAGTAGTAACCTCTTGTCCATCAACCAACGAACTTAGACTTATGTATGTGCCTTTTGTTGTTACAATATTAGTTTGGGAATTTTCTCTAATATGCACATTGCCTTCAAATCCAAAATACCTAGTTATCCCTGCGCCTATAAGTATAACTATAAAACCTGCATGAAAAAGCAATGACGGGAGTTTTTTGACATTTAAAAGCTTATATTGATAAATATTGTAGGCTAAATTTATACCTAACAATAACTGCACAAATGCAAACCAACCAGCACCATATACATAAAACCATGCGGCTTCGGTACCAGACTTACTCTCAATAATGGTTGCCGCGCCACTTCCGATAGCAAAGATGATCATCAATACTATCGCTGAACTCATACTTAAAAAAACTGATTTAAAACCAAACATTAAATACCTTTGTTGTGTAATCATACAATTATATAATAAAATATTTAACGCAACCGTTAATTATATGGTTTTTTAGGGAGTTTGTGAGGAAGCTAAAGATATAGCGTAAAATTCATATAAATTTATTATAAATTTTACGCTCTTAAGGATTGGTTGTCAAAAAGCGGGCTACCGATAGATATTTTATCTTAGATAGCTGCCTTGTTTTTTCTCGGTAGAAACAGGTTTATTTTTTAGCTCCTCTTGCTCACTTAATGCATCTTTGCCTTTTAGGTATGCGATTATCGCTCCAAGATCTTGGTTGTTTACTATCTTGGCCTGTGTTTGCATAAGTAGTCTTCCACCCTTGCCAAATTCCGTATCACTTCTATATGAAATTATAGAGTCTTCTATATCCTGGGCACTTAAATTTTTAAGAGCCGTTGATCCATAGGGTCGTTTGTCTGCATTTTCACCGTGACAGCTCATGCACTGCTTTTCATACAGTTCTTTTCCTAAAGATGCGCTATATCTACCTTTGCGATCGACGCCGATTTTTACTATCCTGTTATCTTTGTATTTTCTAGGGTCTTCGTCGATGAAAACTTGAATTTTCTCATTTTTTTCATTGGCCTGTTTTGTTGCCATATCAGCAAGTTCTTTGCCAAACTCTCCATACGCTCTTATATAGTAAACTTCTGAAGCGCCAAATACACTTGCCGCAAAAACACACGCCAAAAAAGAAATTTTAAAAATTTTCATAAGTTTCCTTTTAAATGTCCTAAATTTAAAAATCCCAAGTTAGGGATACTAACTTGGGATTATATCATAAGCTTGTTAAATAAAGCTAAGTGAATTAGAATGAGTATCTAGCCTCAAATCTATATTTTTGAGAATCACGATCAGGCTCACCTTTTTTATCATAGTTAGCCCATGAGTAGAATGTGCTGAATTTTAGCTTTTTGTTGTATTGGTAAGCTACAGCAGGCATTACTTCTTGATAATCTGTTTCATTACCTCCAGTGTATTTAACTGTACCAGCTACATAATCAACACTAAATTTAAATTTATCAATTCCATAACCTAGTTTAGCAAACCAGAAGTTACCTTTACCTTCAGCTAATGTATAATCACCAACTTTATCAGAGAATTGCTCAGCAACATCTATTAAAGAGCCTTGGTCTTCTAGGCTAAATGACGTCATGCCTTTGTTTTTAACATCATATCCGATATAACCAGCAGTTGCGCTAACGCCAAAGAATTCGCCAGATAACTCACCTGCATAGAATTTACCGTCATTATAATCAAAGCCTAGAGCTTTTCCTGCATTTTTAATATCTGAATTTGCATCAGAATTTACAAATTGACCTTTAAAGCCGATATTTACATCATTAGTAACATCAAAATCACCTGCTAGTTCAAGGGCAAGAAGGTCTGTTAGGTTTTCAAGAGAAGCATACCATAGTTGGAAACTAATAGGATCATAAGAACCGATAGCAGCTACACCATATAGGTTACCTGCATCATACACAGATAGTGTTCTCACATTCTCATTTGCAGCTTTGCCGGTTACTGCTTCAAAATCATAAAGACCGCCATCGCTCTCTTGCTTATCATTTTCAAGTCCATCAAATACTATAGCAGCTAGAGTTAAGCCCTCTACATCTTTATTTAAAACCTTAACGCCTGTGCCGATAGCATCATCAGTAAAGAATGTGCCTAGAGTTTGTTTACCTGCTGTGATTGTAGTGTTAGCATAAGTATATCCTAGGTAAAATTGGTGGATACCTAGATTGCTATCATTGTTTACATTTGTTTTGTCTGTATTATAATCTTTATCTTGACTACCTGTTCCATCAGTCTTGTTATATCTAAGACCTATAACACCAAAGAAGTTATCATCGATAGCCGCTTTGAAGTTAGCTATAAATTTAAACTGATGTCCTGCGCCAGTTTTGCTTCCAACTGCCTCTTCTGTGTTTGTGTTTGTATAGCGGTATCTTGCCATACCTGAAACGTCTACATTTTTAATAGCCTCTTCAAGTGGAGTAGCAGAAGCAACGCTTGAGAAAGCACCTAAAGCAACCAAAGTAGCTAGACTAATTTTAGCTAATTTCATTTTCTAAGTCTCCTTTTAAGAAATATTGTGAAAGCCATTATAATACAGATTTTTTGATTTTAAGCTTAAAAAATCATAAAAATCTACGAATTTGTTACCGTGTATTTACCGTATATAGAGCAAATATGCTTTTGTTAAGAAAAAGGACTTGCTAATGTAATATGAAAATATGCAAAAAAATAATTTTATAAAAAGAATTATGACAAAAAAGCATGAAAGATAAGGAAAGGGGCGAAGTTCCATCACAGCCCCTTAAAAGGAGTTCTAGTTTTGATTGCTTGGTGAAATTATAGTCAATGACGGTAAATCAACGGCTAATCAAAAAGATATATGCTCCTCTTTTGGTACTTCTATCTTTGTTTTTATATTTTTACGATTTGCATTGATTGTATTTTGCGGTTTTTTGATGCCTGAAATTTTTCCAGAAGAACTTCCTTCACGTATAAGAAGCATGCTCTCAAGGCTTCTGCCAACAAATGTCGCGTAAACAAGATCGCCTTTGTCATAGTAGTATTTATTAGCACAAAAATTTGCACTAGGTAACTTAGAATTTTTAGTGTCAACAGCAATGATAGTATAACAATATCCGCCATCTTCATAAGTAAGGTCTTTGATAAAACCTTTGATAGAACTTTTAGCAGGCTTTTGCACTACGATATTTTTTGGCTTAGATGGTTGTTTGTAAAAAAAGGAACAACCACCAAGAGCAAAAACTACAAAAATAGATATTAAAATTTTAAACATACAGACCCTTAAGCAGAAACATTTAGAACATTTCCACCAAGAGAAGCGATCTTTTCGTCGATAGAAGATAGGGTCTTATCGATAGTCTTTTGTGAAATTTCAGGCAAATTTCCACCCCATGCTTTTTGAGCTTCATTAAAACCTCTTAAAATTCCTTCGCGACCGGCTTGAAGCTTTTCTAAATCATCGCCTGCAAAAGATAAAACAAAGCCTGAAAGTCTTTGCGCGGTATTTGTAATACCAAAAAAACCCTCTTCGCTCACTAGTGCACTTGCTTCATCTACATTTAACTTATCTATAGCTGTACCGTTATATCCGATGGAAGATAGGTCAAGTCCGCTTAAAATTTCAGATAAATTTGACGGCACGCCGGATATCACACCGCTTAATGCGCTTTGAGCGGAGGAGTTCGATGTTGTTTGGGCTGAAATTTGTGCTTGAAATTGTAAAAAATAACTATTTGAAAGCTCTTTTGCACTCATTGAGGAGAATTCTTTTAATTTCTCTTCATTGTTCTTGTTTAAAAGAGTATCTTGTTTTGTTTGTGTTTTTTCGCTTATCGTTGTTAAAATGCTTGAATTTAGGCTAACTTGCATATTTACTCCTTTGCAATAATCTGCCACCAATATCGTCAAAAATGAAAATTTCTTTAGGTTTAAAAGGAAGAAAAAAGGGCGAAAATTTCGCCCTTGGGGTTTTATTTGCTTAAAGTTGCGTTAAGCATCCAAATTTCTTTTTCGTATTTTGCTATTTGCTCTTGAGCATAAGCTTGAGTTGTTGTATCGCCCTCGGCAACTTCGTCAAGGTCTTTAAATTCTTTTAAAAGATGTTTATACTCTGCTAAAACGATCTCCAAAACTTCTGTTGGAGTATAAGACGGTTTTGCTTCGTGTTTAATGCAAGTTAGTTTTGCCAACTCCTCAGCTTTAACAACAGCTGTACCGCCAAGCATGATAGCACGCTCTGCAACAGCATCGAAAATTTCGCTCATATCATCATATGCTTTTTCAGTGTATTCGTGAATGCTAAAAAACTGAATTCCTTTTACATTCCAGTGAAGATCGTGAAATTTAACATATAACGCGTTTGCGTCAGCCTGAATTTTATTTAGTCTTGCTATAACTTTTGACATTTTGTCTCCTTTTGTTAATTTGGCGTAATTTTAACACAGAATGCTTAATAATTATTAAACTAAATAATAAATTTTATTATTTAGGAAAATTTATCTTACTTTATAGTGAACACTTCCATTATAGCAAATATCTTCGGCTTTGACGTTATCATTTGTTAAAATTTCGCTTATTCCTTGTTTTTTATCTAGCTTGTCTTTATCAAACTCAACATCTTCTTGATATGCATAAACCATAGCAACAGTCGCAACCCCTTCGATCATCTCCATACGTCTAAAGGTTGCCACTTCGCCATTTACGTCGTCTGCGGTTACAACGGCTACGATTTTATCGTTTTTGTGAGCTATGATTTCTACATCTTTAAATTTACTAAGCTCGTTTAATACTAAATTTTTGTCTGCTTTTTCTTTTAAATTTATAACAACGCTTGAAATATTCATCTTACCTTCCAAAAATGTATGTTTTTCTCAAAAGCACTACTTAAAAGCGTATCAGGAGAGATAAAGACTATACTATTTATCGTATTTTGAGGAGTTTGCAAACGCTTTACTTGCGTAAGAGAATTTGTATCAAAAACATAAATTTCACTCAAATCATCTTGAATATAAGCACCTGTTTTTGCGTCAGTGCTTAAAGCTATATCCATCACTGAAGTTTTTGCCTTTAGACGTCTTATCTCATTGCCCCGCAAAACAGCCACGCTCATATCAACGCCTGCAGTAAGCACAACGTTACCGTCATAGTCGATAGCATACATTGTATCTTTATGCACGTCTACAATCCTGCTCATATCCCTACTTTTAACATCGTAAAAGTAAATTTTACCTCCTTCGGTAGCTATAGCAACGGTTGTTTTGTTTGGATTTACCTTCATATCAGCTAGAAGTGCGGTTGAAATTTTAAAGTCATGCTCACTCTTGCCGTTTTGTAAATTTATAATAGAAATTTCATTGCTGATAGTGCCTAAAATCGCTTTATTTTCACTTAGAAACAGAGCTTTTTTAGCAGCTTCGCCAAGCTGGGAAACAAGCTTTATGCCGCTATCTTTTACAAGATAAAGCGAACGTTTATTAGAATTTGCTTCAGTCAAAACCAGCAAAGAACCATTTAGCTCATCTATGCTTAGGATATTTGGTCGCAAAATTTCATCATTTATATTTTTAATGTCGTCAAAAACAATACTTTGCTTAAAAGTGTCATTTTTTACATCATAAATTTCTATACTACCGCTATAAGTTGCGATATAAAGGTTGTCATTTACAAGCGTCATAGACATGACATTTGCTTGTGTTTGTATGGTCTTAAAGGGCAAATCCTCGCCAAAAACAAAGCCCAAAAACAGTAAAAAAACTAAAAATACTCTCATAAGCTCTCCATTTTAATCGAATGTTTGAAGCAAGCATTAATACACTCGCCACATGAGTTACAACGCTCGTTTATCATCGGACGAAAAACACCAAGAAAATCAATCGCCCTATACTTGCACGCATCTTGACAATTATAGCATATGACATCATTCCAAGCTAAGCAAGAATTTACTTGTATTGCTGTTTTTGCTCCGATATTTTGGCTAAATTTTAGATCTAAAACACTCTTTTTAACCGATTCGCAAGCTATAGCACACTCTTTACAAAAGTTGCAACCCCTATCCTTAACGTCAAAAATCACTCTTTGTCCGTCAAAACTAAGCAACTCTCTTGCACAAATACTAACGCAAGGTGCATCGCAACCCTCACAATCAAATTCACCGCTAAAATAAGGCGGAGTAATAAAGCGCGGTTGCTCCCCAACGGCAGTAACCGGCTTTAAAATTTTAGTAAATAGTGCGCGACGCTGCAACTATCTTACTCCCTCGTTTAAGATATCAAGTAAATTTGACTTAGCAGAGCCGTTGGCATCTCTAAATTCAGGAGTGAAGTTGTTTTTGATAGGCACTTTAACATCCGCTTGAGAAACGTGACAAGTTGTGCAGTTAAAGCGCTCGTCGTGCAAAATTCCCTTCAAGTCGGTTTTATTTCTTAAATCATACAAGTGTGAAGCAGGTATCGGTGTAGCTCCGCTATCTGCGGCAAATTCAGGCATATGACAGGTTACACACATGTTCATATCTTTAGTAATAGGCACTAAACCCTCTAAATCATGCGGGATAAACGGAGGTGCGTTTTCAAACGATCGGTCAAATTTCTTTGACATACCGGCAGGCTCTGCACTATAATTTATATCTCTAGCCGCGATATTGTCATTAGTAAGATCGCCTCTAAAACCCATATCGGTATCGCTTATGCTTTTGTTTGAAACCGCACAAGCACTTAAAATAAGCGCAAGTAGTGCGCCAAATGCTATAAATTTAAATTTCATCTTTCTTCCTTTAAATTTCTTATACTAAATTTCATCGCATCATCATTGCAAACATCAATACAGCGTCCACAACTTATGCACTCGCTATTTGTTACAAAACCGCTTTTATGCCCTACCATCGAAAGGACTTGCGGCTCGGGGCAAGCTTTTAGACATTTTGCACATTTGTTGCATTTGCTTAGGTCGTGACTAATGCGAATTAGTGAAAATTTTGACAATAAAGCGTAAAACGCACCCAAAGGACAAATGTATCCACATATGCCTCTAGGTAAAACAAACATGTCAAAAACTATAATCACAAAGATCGCTGCTAATACAAAAATATCAAGATATATGATACCTCTTTGCACCATACCCACAAAACTTACACTCTCAAAAACAGGTAAAGAGAGCAAGGCTGAAAACACAAGAATTGCCAAAAGTAGGTAATATCTTGTATTTTTAGGTAAATTTAAAAGCTTTGCGTCTTTATTAAAGCCTAGTTTTTCGCGTAGTTTTGCAGCCATATCCGTAAATAAATTTACAGGACAAACCCAAGCACAAAATGCACGTGGAGCAATAACAGCATATAAAATAGCCACAATCACAGCTCCAATAATCACACTCATGCCGACACTTGCTCCTGCTAAAATAAGCTGTAGCAAAGCAAATGGATCAGCAAATGTGATCGCACCAAAAAGCGATGAGGCACTAAGATCGCCCAAAAGCAACTTTAAACCATAATGGTTTGATACGATAAACGCAACTAAAATTAAAATTTGAGTAAGCCTTCTAAAAAGTAAAATTTTCATCACAGCTCCCCATCATTTAAATAATCTTTAGCTTTATTAATATCAAGCTTTATGTTTGTATCAACGCCCTCGAGTCGCTTCTCGTCGCCTTCTACCCAACCTTTGACATAGTTTTGATCCACAGAGCCCATAACGATATCTCTAGGCATGATCTTAATGGCTGGATTTTGCGTAATGCAAACTCTTTCACATACTCCACAGCCTGTACAAACATCCATATCAACAACCGGTAGCAAAAATGCGTGTTTTGCGGTGCGTTCGTTTCGTCTGTACTCAAGTTTCAATGCCTTGTCTATAAGTGGACAATCACGATAACAGGCATCACAGCGGATACCCCAGTATGCAATACAGCTGTGAGTATCTATCATGGCAACGCCCATTCTTGCTTTATTGATGTCTAGCTCACCATTTGTGCTAACTAAAATTTTATCAAGTGCATTGGTCGGACAGGCTACCACGCAAGGTATATCCTCGCATAACTTGCAAGGAGTTTCACGCGGAGTAAAGTGTGGAGTGCCGTTTGCCACACCAGAGCTAAGCGTTGCTAGCTTTAACGTATCAAAAGGACATGCCTCAACGCAAAGCCCGCAACGTATACAGCTAGCTAAAAATTCGCTCTCATTTTTAGCTCCGGGCGGTCTAAGCAAAACTAGCTTATCCGCCTTTACAGCCTTTGTCCAAACAAAACTACCGGCAGCAGCCAGCGCAACGGCTTTAAGTCCAAATTTTAGGACTTCTCTTCTATTTTGCACGACTAAGCCTTATAAACCTTAACGGCACATTTTTTATAATCCGTCTCTTTTGAGATAGGACAAGTCGCATCTAAACATACCTTGTTGATATACACGTTTTCATCAAAAAATGGTACATACACAAGTCCTACAGGCGGCTTGTTTCTACCATTTACATCAACACGTGCTTTGACTTTACCACGGCGGCTCTCTACCCATACTATCTCATTATCAAGAACGCCGATCTTTTTCGCATCATCTTCATGCATGTAGCAAAGCGCCTCAGGAACAGCACGATAAAGTTCAGGAACACGCATTGTCATAGTGCCGGTATGCCAATGTTCAAGCACCCTTCCCGTACATAGCCATAACGGATACTCTTTGCTTGGCATTTCGCATGGATCCATATAAGGGCGGAAGAAAATTTTAGCTTTATTTGTTAGAGGAGTCTTATCTTGCGTTATCACGGCTTTTAAATTTCCGCTTGGAAGAGCTGCGTTTTTGTTACCGTAGAATGCAAAATTTTCACCCTCTTTTGCATATTTTTTAGCATAATAATCAAATTTAACGTTAAATCTCCACTGTGTCTCTTTGCCATTTACTACCGGCCATCTAAGTCCGCGCACTCTATGATACGTATCAAAATCAGCCAAGTCATGTCCATGTCCTACGCCAAATTTTCTATACTCTTCCCATAGATATTTTTGAACAAAGAAGCCATAACCGTTAAATTCTTTACCGTCTGAGCCGACAACTTTACGTTTGTCACCAAACACTTCAGAGTTATCGTAATCCTCCATAATAGCGTCTTTAGCGTTAAAGCTTTTTGCGTATTCATTAGCAAATAACACATCATAAAGCGTGTCTTCTTCGCTATAACCCATAGCTTTTGCTTCTTCAAGAACGCTAGGAAGAGTAACTTTATCATTTACTTTTACTTCGCCCCAGAACTCTTTTATCTTAAATCTTTTTGTAAATTCCATAATCTGCCACGTATCACTCATCGCTTCGCCGACAGGAAGAACTTGTTGTCTCCAGTGTTGAGTTCTACGCTCTGCGTTACCGTATGCACCCCATTTCTCATATATCATCGCTGTTGGAAGTATAAGGTCTGCAACTTTAGCAGAAATTCCAGGATATGGATCTGAAACAACGATAAAGTTATCCATCTCACGTGCCGCTTTTATCCAGTGGTTTGCATTTGCAGTGTTTTGCCAAGGGTTGTTTACCTGAACCCAGATAAATTTATTTTTACCATCTTCAAGATCACGAAGCATTTTTACATAATGAGAAGCAACAACGTGGTTTATAGTATTTTTAGGAAGTTTCCAAATTTGCTCGGTTATCTCTCTGTGTTTTGGATTAGCAACAACCATGTCGGCAGGCAAGCGATGAACAAATGTTCCAACTTCGCGCGCTGTTCCGCATGCGCTTGGTTGTCCTGTTAGCGAGAAAGCACCGGATCCCGGAAGCGCTTGCTTGCCAAGCAGGAAGTGCACCATGTAGGCTTGTTCGTTTACCCATGTTCCTCTTTGGTGTTGGTTAAAGCCCATTGTCCAAAAGCTAACTACTTTGCGATTTTTCTCGATATAAAGGTCGGCTAATTGTTTTAATTTGGCTTTAAATTCATCTAGAGGCTCACTTGCGTCACCTTTTGCTATCTTGGCTGTAAATTCCAAAGTATAAGGTGCAAGAGCTTTTTTAAACTCCTCAAAGCTTATATGCCAGTGTGCATCTGCCTTGCCGTTATTTTTATTTTCAAGAGTATCTCCTGCTTTCATGCCAAGGTACGCCAAAGTAACACCCTCAGCTTCACTTAAAACTTTTGATTTCTCTGTTGCTGCGGTATCTAACTCACTTGGTAGATATTTTGCGTGTTTGGTTTCCGGTCTAAGTCCGTAACCTATATCAACCGGACCCGTTGTAAATACGCAGTGACGTTTTACAAATTCCTGATCTATCATTTCAGGATGATTGTAAACTATCTCGCGAGCTATATAGTTCCAAATAGCAAGATCTGTAGATGGAGCAAAGATGATCTCTATATCTGCTAAATTTGAAGTTCTGTTTGAAAAAGTAGTTAAATTTACCACTTTAACCCTATCAGGATCACCAAGCTTTCTATCGCTTATGCGTGACCACAAGATCGGGTGCATCTCAGCCATGTTTGCGCCCCATGTTACGACAGTATCTGTCATCTCGATATCATCATAGCAACCAGCAGGCTCATCCACACCAAAAACTTGCATAAAACCGACAACGGCAGATGCCATACAGTGTCTTGCGTTTGGATCTATGGAGTTACTTCTAAAGCCGCCTTTCATCATTTTTGAAGCGGCATAACCCTCCATGATAGTGTATTGGCCAGATCCTAAAACTCCTACGCCATGAGGACCTAGCTCTTTATAGGCTTTTCTAAATTGCACCTCCATTACATCAAAGGCTTGCTTCCAGCTAACTTGCTTAAATTTACCTTTTTTATCAAATTCACCTTTTTCATTTACACGAAGCAAAGGATGAGTTATACGGTCTTCGCCATACATTATCTTTGCATTAAAATAACCTTTAATACAGTTTAATCCACGGTTAACAGGTGCTTCAGGGTCACCTTTGACGGCTACGATCTTACCGTCTTTAGTAGCCACCATGATACCACAACCCGTACCACAGAAACGACAGGCAGCCTTATCCCAACGCCAACCTTTTTCTACTTCGTTTGCGTTAAGTCCGCTAGGTAGTGCGATACCGGCACTAGCACAAGCAGCCGTTGCGGCAGCTGATTTTATAAATTCCCGACGATCCATATTTTCTCCTTGATAAGAATTTAAGTCTTTGTACTTATTTGCCTAAAATATTAATATAACATAAATTTCATTTAAATCGGATTAACCCAGATCAATGAATGATAAGAATTTATAATGATTATTAAATAGTTAAGTGGAAAATTGTGAGATAAAATTTAATCAAAGACTACAACCACGATCGTAACGCAAAATAGTTTAAATATTGATAAGCATACTTATAAAGGTTATCCATAAATTTCACGAAAAATTTATCTATATTTTACGCAAGAGATAGAGTTTTAGTTTTGAATTTCTAATAAAAACGAGAAATTTCATTTTTTAAATGCATAGCAAGATAATATATCACACTATATTTTTCAATCAAAATCACAATAAAACATACAACAAACTTGAAGATTAATATAAATTAAATTTTCACTCAAATCTCGATTTTAACGTGATTTGGTAAATAGTTATAAATTAAAATAAATAGCGGTAAATAGATAAGTGGTGTCCCCATCAGGATTCGAACCTGAGGCCTCAAAATTAGGAATTTTGCGCTCTATCCTGCTGAGCTATGAGGACAATTTGCAATTTAAAGCGATAAATAATTAAATTTATATAAACTAAAAAGCCACCCGAATTTGGGTGGCTAGCTTTTGGCTTTTAGCCGTTTCTTTTCTTAATAATCTCTTCACTAACATTCTTTGGAACTTCTTCATAGTGATCAAATTCCATAGAGTATGTAGCGCGACCTTGAGTTTGGCTTCTAAGGTCTGTTGAGTAGCCAAACATAGACGCAAGTGGGCAGAATGCTGTAACGATCTTGTTACCACTTCTTTCATCCATTGAGTTTACTTGACCACGGCGCTTGTTAAGGTCACCGATAACATCACCCATATACTCTTCAGGTGTTTCAACTTCAACCTTCATCATAGGCTCAAGTATAACAGCGCCTGCTTTTTTAGCGCCCTCTTTAAAGCCCATAGATGCAGCAAGTTTAAACGCCATCTCAGATGAGTCAACTTCATGGTAGCTACCGTCAAATAAAGTAACTTTAACGTCTTCAACAGGATAACCAGCAAGGATACCGTTTTGAAGTGCCTCTTTACAACCTTTTTCAACTGCAGGTATATACTCTTTTGGTACTACGCCGCCTTTGATATCGTTAACGAATTCAAATCCACTAGCAGCTTCAAGCGGCTCGATACGCAAGAAAACGTGTCCGTATTGACCACGACCACCTGATTGTTTAGCGTATTTATACTCTTGCTCAACTGTCTTGCGGATAGTCTCACGGTAAGCAACTTGCGGTTGACCAACTTCTGCATCAACTTTAAATTCACGCAACATACGATCAACAATGATTTCTAGGTGAAGCTCGCCCATACCGCTAATGATAGTTTGACCACTCTCTTCATCGGTACTAACTCTAAAGCTTGGATCTTCTTGTGCTAGTTTCTGAAGAGCAATAGCCATTTTCTCTTGGTCAGCTTTAGTTTTTGGCTCAACCGCAACAGAGATAACCGGCTCTGGAAAGTCCATTCTCTCAAGGATCACAGGATCTTTTTCACTTGAAAGCGTATCGCCTGTTAGTGTATCTTTTAGACCAACAACCGCCCCGATCTCACCAGCGTGTAGAACTGAAATTTCTTCACGTTTATTTGAGTGCATTTTTAAAAGACGGCCGATTCTCTCTTTTTTACCTTTTGTTGAGTTAAATGCATAACTGCCACTCTCAAGACTTCCGCGATAAACACGAACGAAAGTTAGCTGACCAACAAAAGGGTCTGTCATGATCTTAAATGCAAGACCTGCAAATTCGCCATCATCGGTTGATTCAACATTTACTTCTGCACCATCTTCATATTCGCCTCTAATCGCTGCAACTTCATCTGGAGCAGGAAGGTAAGACACGATAGCGTCAAGTAGCGGCTGAACGCCTTTATTTTTAAATGATGTTCCGCAAACCATAGGTATAATGTTCATAGATAAACAACCGGCCTTTATACCTCTTTTGATCTCTTCAGCGCTTAGTTCTTCGCCACCAAAGAATTTTTCCATTAAAGCATCATCTGTCTCGGCAACTGCTTCGATCATTTTTGCTCTATACTCTTCTGCTTTCTCAACTAAATCAGCAGGAATTTCTCTCTCAACGAAAGTTGTAGGCTTGCTATCGTCTTCCCAAACTAGGGCTTTCATAGTAACTAAGTCTACTACGCCCTTAAACTCATCTTCTGCGCCGATAGGAATTTGGATAGGCACAGGATTAGCTTTTAGTCTAGTTTTGATTTGATTTTCAACATTGTAAAAGTTGGCACCTATACGGTCCATTTTATTTACGTAAACCATTCTTGGAACTTTATACTTGTTGGCTTGTCTCCAAACTGTTTCAGACTGAGGTTGAACGCCACCAACTGAACAAAATACTGCAACAGCACCATCAAGAACACGCATAGAACGTTCAACTTCGATAGTAAAGTCAACGTGTCCCGGAGTGTCGATTAGGTTAATTTGGTGATCTTTCCAAAAGCATGTAGTCGCAGCAGAAGTAATGGTAATACCACGCTCTTTTTCTTGCTCCATCCAGTCCATAGTAGCAGCGCCGTCATGAACCTCACCAAGCTTGTGACTCATACCCGTAAAGAATAAAATTCTCTCACTCGTAGTAGTCTTACCAGCATCGATGTGAGCTGCAATACCAATGTTTCTAACCATATGTAATGGGGTTTTTCTATCTGCCATAGTTTCTCTTTCTTACCAGCGGTAGTGAGCAAACGCTTTATTAGCCTCTGCCATTTTGTAAGTATCTTCTTTCTTCTTAAATGAAGCACCTTTTGAATTTGCAGCGTCAAATAGTTCGTTTGCAAGTTTGTCTATCATTGTTCTTTCACTTCTTTTTCTAGCAAAAGTGATAAGCCATCTAATAGCAAGAGCTTGCTGACGTGCAGGGCGAACTTCAACAGGTACTTGATAAGTTGCGCCACCTACACGGCGTGATTTAACCTCAAGAATAGGTTTTACGTTTTCAATAGCGTCGTTAAATACATCAATACCTTGTATCTCGCCACCTTTTTTCTCGATAGCTTTGATCGCACCATACATTATCTCTGTTGCGACGCTTTTCTTACCGTCATACATAAGTGCATTAATAAATTTAGTGATTACTTTATTTCCGTAAATCGGATCAGGTAAAACTTCCCTTACAGGGGCTTTTCTTCTTCTCATTTGATTATTTCCTTCAAATTTTATAAATTTTACTCAAACGCAACCAAATCTAGGGCGCGTCTGCGAACCTATTTGCTTACTTTTTTGCGTCTTTAGGGCGTTTAGCACCGTATTTAGAACGTGAAACAGTTCTTTTTGCAACACCTGCGGTATCAAGTGCACCACGAACGATGTGATATTTAACACCCGGTAAGTCTTTAACCCTACCACCGCGTACTAGCACGATGCTGTGTTCTTGTAGGTTATGTCCTTCACCGCCGATATAGCTGATAACTTCAAAGCCGCTAGTTAGTCTAACTTTGGCAACTTTCCTCAAAGCTGAGTTTGGTTTTTTAGGAGTTGTTGTATAAACTCTCGTGCAAACTCCTCTTCTTTGAGGACACTCTTTTAGCGCAGGAGACTTTGATTTATAAGTAACCTTTTTGCGCTCATTTCTGACCAATTGATTTATGGTTGGCACAGTAATTCCTTTCATCTAAATTTATTAAAAAGATCTAATTTTATTTAAAAAAGGCTTAAATAATGGTTAAAATAATTTTAAATTATCAACTAATCTTGTTTAACAGCGTATTTTCCACTGCCACAAAATACAATACAAAAAGCCATACAAATATAAAGATATAAAATTTCGGCCTTAAAACCACCATAGTTTGTGATCTCCAAAGGATTTGGATATGCTGCGTAAATTATAAAGAGCGATGTAGCTATGATAATGGAAGCAGAAATTCTTGAATAAAATCCAATAATTAGCATTAAAGGAGCTAAAACTTCACCAAAATAAACTCCGTAAGCCAAAATTTCAGAAAGTCCTGATTTGACAAGTATTGCCTTAACACCACCGATACCGTTTGTTATCTTATGAAACCCATGCAAAAAAAGACAAATTCCAAGCCCAAGCCTAATAAACAATAATCCTAAATTAAAATTTTTCATTTTGCCTCGTAGTATAAAGTGTAGAGTTTAAATAAAAAGCCTCCTTTTTACGGGAGGCTTGAGATTTTAAAGTTGTTTGATTTTAACTTTTTTATCTTTGTATAGACCTGTTCCAACAGGTATCATACGACCAAGTATGACGTTTTCTTTTAGATCTTCAAGATAGTCAAATTTAGCCGCTATCGAAGCTTCAGTTAAGACTTTTGTTGTCTCCTGGAAAGACGCCGCAGAGATAACACTATCTGAACCGATTGCTGCACGCGTAACACCAAGAAGTATAGGCTCGGCGATAGCAGGCTCGCCGCCCATTCTCATGATGCGCTCGTTCTCTTCTTTAAATTTAGCACGAGAGATCATATCTCCCACGATGAAATTTGTATTTCCGCTATCAACTATCTTAACTTGACGTAGCATTTGTGACACAATGATCTCGATATGCTTATCAGCGATCGCAACACCTTGACGGCGGTAAACTTGCTGAATTTCACTAATTAAATAGTAGTGAAGAGCTTTTTCGCCAAGAATTCTTAAAATATCATGACTTGAGATAAGACCGTCAGTTAGTTTTTCACCGGCGTGAACAAATTCGCCGTTTCTTACTTGAATTTGACGTGATTTATCTATCAAATACTCAGCCGTAGCACCGTCTTCAGCTTCTATAATTATGCGCTCTTTTGAACGAAGCGGCTTATCAAAGCGAACAACACCATCAATCTCTGCAACGATAGCTGTATTTTTAGGACGTCTTGCTTCAAACAACTCACTAACACGTGGAAGACCACCAGTGATGTCTTTTGATTTGGCAACAGCTTTTGGAGTTTTAGCCAGGATGTCCGCCTGTAAAACTTCTGCTCCGTCATTTACAAATATCGCTGTTTTTGGCTCAAGCTGGTATCTGATTAATCCACCACTCTTAGTCGCTATAACTATCGTCGGTTTTACACCGCTTGGAAGATACTCATTGACAACAAGACGACTTTGTCCTGTTGCCTCATCAAACTGCTCTGCAGCGCTATAACCAGGATCGATATCTTCAAAGCTAACAACACCGGCCTCTTCAGCTATAGTAGGAGTTGAGTATGGGTCCCACTCAGCAATCACGAGCCTATCGTTACTTTCAGGTAGAGCTATAAGTGTTTTTGCCTCAACAGTTTCGTTATCATCTAACTGGATGATAGAATTTCTTGGTATGTAGTGGCGAACAGCTTCACGTCCATCTTTGTCTGAAACGATAACAAATAGACCTTTTTCAGTAACCTTATGACCTTTTTTAATATCTTTAAGACGCTCTAAATAATCACCGTTTAGGATGAAGAATTTAATAACGCCGTTTGCGCCAGCCGGAATTTTTTGTGTTACAGGCTCGCCGTTTGCGATCTTAAGCTCACTTGCAAATGGGATACGATTTGGCACATTCCAGCCCTCTTTGATAATCTCAACGATACTTTCATTAGCATTTACCATATCACCGTTTGAGTAAGGAAGATACATCTTGCCCTCTATCTTGCCACTAACGCCTGCTAGCTCATTTGGCTTAGCAACGTCATTTCTGCGGATAGTGTATTTTATCTCCTCTTTTTTGCCTTTAATCACGATATTTACATCTTCGTGAGCAAATTCTATCTCTATCCTTCCGTCAATTGGAGCTTTGATCTTTGGCTCAACAAGTAGCACGGCTGCACTTCTGCGGTTTGCAACTATTGTTTTACCGTTATTTTCATACGTATTTAGGTTATAGTAGCGTATGAAACCCTCTTTTTGAGCTATAACTTGGCGATCTTGCTGTTCAGTCGAAGCCGTACCACCAATGTGGAATGTTCTTAGTGTTAGCTGAGTACCTGGCTCGCCGATTGATTGAGCTGAAATAATACCTACGGCCTCACCAGGTTTTACCAATTTACCCTCGCCTAGGTTTATACCATAACATTTAGCACAAACACCCTTTGGAGCTTTGCATGTTATAGGCGTTCTTATACTTACGGCTTTTATGCCTGCTTCTGCGATAACTTTTGCTTTTTCTTCGTCAAGCAATGTTCCTTCGCTAAATAAAATTTCATTAGTAATAGGATCTATCACATCGTCAGCAAGAACACGTCCAAGAACTCTCTCTTCAAGGCTTTCTATAAGCTCGCCGTTTTCAGTAATATCAGTTATCTCAACACCCTCGTGCGTACCGCAGTCATGCATAGTTACCTTAACATTTTGCGCAACGTCGATAAGCTTACGTGTTAGGTAACCGGCATTGGCTGTTTTAAGAGCGGTATCTGCCAGACCCTTTCTCGCACCGTGAGTCGAAATAAAATATTCCATTATATTTAGACCTTCACGGAAGTTCGAGGTAATAGGCGTTTCAATAATCGAACCGTCAGGCTTAGCCATAAGACCACGCATACCTGCCAGCTGTCTTATCTGAGCCGCACTACCCCTAGCACCAGAGTCTGCCATCATATAAATTGAGTTAAATCCGCCCTTATCGCCTTGAATAAGCTTCATCATCTCGCTTGCAACAGAGTTATTTGTATCAGTCCAAATATCAACGATCTTGTTATATCTTTCAGAGTCTGTTAAAAGACCTGCACCGTATTGGCGTTGAATTTCGCGAACTTTTTTCTTGGCTTCATCAATATGTTTTTCTTTACTATCAGGAACAATGATATCTGCAATAGATATAGAAATTCCGGCTTTTGTCGCATATCTAAAGCCTAAATTTTTAAGTTTATCAAGGAAATCAGCCGTTACTTCAAGGCCACCGTTTTTATAAACATAATCAACCAAATTCGCAATATCTTTTTTCTTCATGATCTTATTCCACATATTATCAGGAACAAAATCAGGAATAATAGCGCGAAGTATCAAGCGACCAGCTGTTGTAAATAGCGTTTTACCATCTACCATAGTTTTTATCTTGGCATGAAGCTCTAAAGAGTGTGCTTCCTCGGCTATCATAACTTCATCAACGCTTGAGAAAATTTTATTTGCACCTTTAGCTTCTGTTTTTTCCAAGCTTAGATAATAAATTCCCAAAACCATATCTTGTGACGGAACGGTTATTGCCTTACCGCTTGCAGGAAGTAAGATATTCATCGAGCTTAGCATTAAAATTTTACATTCAGCTATCGCCTCTTGTGAAAGTGGCACGTGAACAGCCATTTGGTCGCCGTCAAAGTCAGCGTTGAAAGCCGCACAAACTAGTGGGTGAAGCTGGATAGCCTTGCCTTCAACTAACACTGGGTGAAACGCCTGGATAGATAGCTTGTGAAGCGTTGGAGCACGGTTTAGCATTACAGGGTGGTCTTTAACAACCTCTTCAAGACACTCCCAAACCTCGTTAGTCTTATCCTCTATCATCTTTTTAGCTTGTTTTACAGTTGTCGCATAGCCTTTTTCTTCAAGACGAGCTAGAAGATGTGGCTTAAATAGCTCAAGGGCCATCCTCTTTGGAAGACCGCATTGATCCATTCTTAAACGTGGTCCAACAACGATAACCGAACGTCCAGAGAAATCAACACGCTTACCAAGTAGGTTTTGACGGAAACGTCCTTGCTTACCTTTAATGATCTCTGAAAGTGATTTTAAAGGACGTTTATTTGCACCTTTTACGGCGTTAGCGCGACGACCATTGTCAAATAATGCATCAACAGCCTCTTGAAGCATACGCTTTTCGTTTCTTATAATAATTTCAGGTGCATCAAGCTCTAAAAGGCGTTTTAAACGGCTGTTTCTATTTATAACACGACGATATAGATCGTTTACGTCTGAAACCGCAAATTTACCTCCGTCAAGACTAACAAGCGGACGTAAATCAGGTGGAAGAACCGGTAAATTTGTTATCATCATCCACTCTGGACGGTTGCCTGAATTTAAAAAGCTCTCGATAACTTTTAAGCGCTTCACGATTGTTTTTTTCTTAGCTTCTGAATTTGTTGATTCGATTTCCATTTTAAGTTGAGTTAAAATTTCCATCAAATCAAGATCAGCTAGCATATCGCGAATAACTTCGCCACCCATCTTAGCTACAAATCCGCTCTCTTCATAGCGTTGTGCTAAAAGCTGATACTGTTCTTCATTTAAGACATCGTATTTTTCAACTTTTTTAGAGTTTTCATTATCATAAAATGCTTCGCCTGAATTTTCAACAATATATGCCTCATAATAAAGCACACGCTCAAGATCTTTCATCTTTATACCAAGAAGTGTTCCTATACGGCTTGGTAGTGAGTTTACATACCAAATGTGAGCCACCGGTGTTACAAGCTCGATGTGCCCCATGCGAGAACGGCGAACTTTAGAACTAGTTACTTCAACACCGCATTTTTCACATTTAATGCCTTTATAGCGCATCTTTTTATATTTACCGCAAAGGCACTCATAATCACGAATAGGTCCGAAAATTTTAGCACAAAATAGTCCGTCACGCTCAGGCTTGAGTGTTCGATAATTAATGGTTTCAGGCTTTTTGACTTCGCCGTGACTCCAAGACTTTATCCTATCAGGACTTGCTAAACGAAGCTGGAAAGCTTCGAAATCACGCGGTCTGCGTTCTTCTTTTATCTCAACAGGTATTAACTCACTCATCTGCCTCTCCCTCATCATATATCTCAACATCAAGTGCCAATGATTTAAGCTCGTTTGTTAAAACGAAGAATGTTTCAGGAATTCCCGTCTCAGGCACATTTTCACCACGTGTAAGCGCCTTATATGCAGAAAGTCTACCCTCAACATCGTCTGATTTTACCGTTAGCATCTCTCTTAGAGTGTGCGCTGCGCCATAAGCTTCAAGCGCCCAAACCTCCATCTCACCAAATCTTTGACCACCAAATAGTGCCTTACCTCCAACAGGTTGTTGTGTTACAAGGCTGTATGGTCCGGTACTTCTTGCGTGTACTTTTTCATCAACCAAGTGGTGAAGTTTTAACATATACATACAACCAACATTAACACGTTCTCTTATCTTAGAGCCGGTTCTGCCGTCATAAAGCTCTGTTTTACCATCACTGTCGATCTTAGCCATTTCAAATAGTTTCGCAAATTCCTCAGGTTTAACACCTTCAAATATCGGTGTTGCAAATCTAACGCCTTTACTCCAGTCTTTTGCATACTCAAGTAATTTTTCATCACTCATCTTGCCAAGAGCATTTTTAGCATCCATAAGTTTTGAAACACTTGCAATCTCTATCATTTTATTTCTTAGATCTTTTATCCATTCGCCTTTTTTGGCTTCAAAAATTTCATTTATCTGCTCACCAAGACGATATCCGACAAGACCCAAGTGACTCTCAAGAATTTGACCGATGTTCATACGGCTTGGAACACCTAGTGGGTTCAAAACGATATCTACTATCTGTCCACTTGGAAGATAAGGCATATCAACCTCAGGAACAATATTTGAAACGATACCTTTATTTCCGTGGCGGCCAGCCATTTTATCGCCCACTTTTAGCTTACGTTTAGTTGCGATGTAAACTTTTACAAGTTTAACCACACCGCTTGGCAATATATCATCTTTACCTAAAATTTCAATCTTAGCATCATGCTCTTCTTTTAACTTCTTCTTCTCGTTTTGGAAGTAGTTTTTAAGATCGTCGTATTGCTTTTGTATCTCTTTTGAGAAAGCTTTCACAACAGCATTTAGAGTAAAGCGGTTAATATTTTCAAGATCAGCCTTGTTTATCTTTTCGCCTTTTTTATACTCTTTTTTGTTGATCTCATAGTCACTAACAAGCTCATTTTTAGATAGCAATAATGTAACTTTT
Source organism: Campylobacter sp. RM6914 (assembly GCF_004803835.1). Classification (NCBI taxonomy): domain Bacteria; kingdom Pseudomonadati; phylum Campylobacterota; class Epsilonproteobacteria; order Campylobacterales; family Campylobacteraceae; genus Campylobacter; species Campylobacter californiensis. The sequence goes on from NZ_CP012545.1 coordinate 1,266,429, forward strand.
AGCATCTCTTCGCGATCAAGCATTAAAAGTCTATCGTGATGCTCTTTTTCTAGCAACGCTTTTTCATCTTCGTAAGCTTTATGTGTTCTACTATCTTTTTCATGACCTTTTTTAGTAAATATTTTAACATCTATAACAACGCCTTCCATTGAAGCCGTAGCATAAAGTGATTTATTTACAACGTGACCGGCTTTTTCGCCAAATATCGCACGAAGCAAGCGCTCTTCAGGAGTAGGCTTTACTTCGCCCTTAGGAGATACTTTACCAACCAAGATCATGCCAGGTTTTACCTGTGTGCCGATCTTAATGATGCCACTCTCGTCAAGATGAAGAAGATCCTCTTCTTTTATATTTGGTATATCTTTTGTTATCTCTTCAACGCCATCTTTTAGCTCACGTGCTTCGATCTCTTTTTCATAGATGTGAACACTTGTAAATTCATCATCACGTATCATCTTTTCACTAATAACAATCGCATCTTCGTAGTTGTAGCCATTCCAAGGCATGAAAGCGATAAGTGCGTTTTTGCCGATAGCAAGTTCGCCTTGTTCCATACTTGATCCGTCTGCTATAACCTGTCCCGCTTTTATCTCTTCACCCTTTTTAACTATCGGATGTTGTGAGAAAGTCGTGTTTTGGTTTGTTCTTAAATTTTTCTCAAGCGAATAGTGATCGATGTATGGACCAGCCTCATCCTCGCCTAAGATAAAGATGTTTTTATTATCAACCTTTTCAATAACACCGCCGCGTTTAGCTTTAATGCTCTCCCAAGCATCTCTTGCTATAACACTCTCCATACCTGTTCCTACGATAGGGGCAGTAGAGCGAAGCAAAGGCACGGCTTGACGTTGCATGTTTGATCCCATTAGCGCACGGTTGGCATCATCATGCTCTAAGAATGGAATAAGAGAAGCCGCAACACCTGCAATCATGCCAGAACAAAGGTCGATTAGCGTAACCTCTTCACGACGTGCAAGCATCATTTCGCCTTCGCGTCTTACCTCGATCAAATCCTCTATAATATGACCGTTTTCATCTAGCTTTGTAGAAGCAGCTGCTATTACATTACCCTCTTCTTGTGTTGCTGTTAAATAAATAATCTCATCAGTAACTCTACCGTCAACAACCTTTTTATAAGGTGCTTCAACAAAGCCTAGCTCATTTACTTTGGCATAAGTTGAAAGAGTGTTGATTAGACCGATATTTTGACCTTCCGGAGTCTCAACAGGGCAAATACGACCGTAATGAGTTGGGTGAACGTCACGAACCTCAAAACCGGCTCTCTCTTTTACTAAGCCACCTTCGCCAAGCGCAGAAAGACGGCGTTTGTGTGTAACTTCACTTAGTGGGTTTGTTTGGTCCATAAACTGGCTAAGCTGTCCACCTGTAAAAAATTCCATAATCGTTGCCGTGATCATTTTTGGATTTATAAGATCATAAGGCATTATCTCATCTGTGTTGTTGCTTAAACTTGTAAATTTATCACGTATCGCTTTTTGCATTTTAACAAAGCCAAGATGAAGCTCGTTTGCTAAAAGCTCACCGATAGAACGGATACGACGGTTGCCTAAGTGATCACGATCATCTATAAAACCTTGTCCATTTTTAACTCTGATAAGATATTTTGCAGTTCTTATTATGTCTTCGCTTGTTAGAACGGTTACATACTCAGGAACATCAAGACCTAGTTTGTGATTCATCTTCATACGACCTACTTTTGTAAGATCGTATCTTTCAGGGTTAAAGAATATATCATTTACAAAGCTCTTAGCCGCCTCTTTTACAACAGGCTCACCAGGACGCATTACTTTATAAATTCTAATCGCAGAAAGATCGTTTTCATCATCGATACCTTCTGTTTGTTTTAAAAGCTTCATGGTTTCGCTGTCAGCCAAGAATGAGTTAATAATAGCATCATCAACTCCAGAAGCTAGGTTATTTATGATCTCAATACTATCTTGCTCGTTTAAAATTTTAGCCAGTTTGTTTTCATCAAGCTGAGAAAGTGTATCATATATAACCTCGCCACTCTCTTTATCTATAACAGGAGTCGCCAAATATCTACTCATAAGAATTTCAACAGGATACTCGACCCATTTAACACCATCTTCTATGAGTTTATCCGCCTTTTTCTTAGTAAGACGCTTACCGGCTTGATGGATTACATTTCCATGCTCGTCTTTTATATCATAATCAATTCTACCTGTATAATCATCAGGGTTAAACGGAGTTAAAAATTTATTGTTCTTAACGCTTAAAGTTTGGAGTGGGTAGAAAATTTTAATAATATCTTGTTTTTTATATCCAAGCGCTCTAAATAGTATAGTTACCGGAACTTTTCTGCGTTTATTTATACGCACATAAAGCACATCTTTAGTGTCATACTCAAAGTATAACCAGCTTCCGCGGTCAGGGATAATTTGAGCAGTGTTTATTAGTTTATTTACGACAGTTGCACTCTCTTCTTGTTTAAAGATAACGCCTGGACTTCTATGAAGTTGGTTTACAACCACACGTTCAACGCCGTTTATAATAAATGAAATTCTATCTGTCATTAAAGGAATTTCACGTATAAAAATTTCTTGTTCTTTTATATCTTTTACGCCGATTCTCTCACCTGTTTTTTCATCTTTTTCATGTAAGATTAGGCGGATTTTCATTTTTAAATTTACAGAATACGTAAGACCTCTTTCGATACACTCTCTAATCGTATATCTTGGTTTGCCGATCTCTGAGCTAACATATTCTAAACTTAAGCGATTTTGTGGATCGTGAATAGGAAAAATTGATTTAAAAACTTTTTCAATTCCGCTTTCGGATTGAGTGTTGTCTAAATTTAAAAAATTATCAAAGCTCTTTTTTTGTAACTGTAGTAAGTTAGGAACATCTATCTCTTGTGGCACATTTGAAAAATCAACCCTTAAGCGACTTCCTGAGTATAAGCTATTTAACATTGCATCTACCTCGTGGTAATTTTGAAAGAAAGTATAGCCTTTTTATATAAGGCATCTAAATTTAAAAAAGAGAGGGTATTCTCCCTCTCTGAATTTTGAATAATCTCAAATAAAATGAAATTATTTAAGCTCGACTTTAGCACCTGCTTCTTCAAGCTCTTTTTTAGCTGCTTCAGCTTCATCTTTACTAACGCCTTCTTTAAGAACTGAAGGAGTTTGCTCAACTGCGTCTTTAGCTTCTTTAAGACCAAGGCCTGTAAGAGCGCGAACAACTTTAATAACGTTGATTTTCTTATCACCGCCATCAAGTAGAACTACGTTGAATTCTGTTTTTTCTTCAGCTGCCTCAGCTGCACCGCCAGCAGCAGCACCAGCTACCATAACAGGAGCAGCGCTAACGCCGAATTTCTCTTCGAATTCTTTTACAAGCTCAGAAAGCTCAAGTACTGAAAGATTAGAGATAAACTCTAATACGTCTTCTTTAGTGATTGCCATTTTATTATCCTTATATATTTTTATGCTGATTGTTCTTTTTTCTCTTTAAGCGCATTTAATCCAATTGTGAAATTTTGAATTGGCGCATTCCAAACTTGTAGAAGCATTGCAATAAGCTCGTCGCGACTTGGCATCTTTGATAGAGCTTTAACTTTCTCAACGCTTGCAACTTCACCATCTATGTAAGCTGTTTTAATTTTGAAAAATTCAGAGTTGGTTTCTTCAAATTTAGCAACAACTTTTGTTACAGCTAATTGATCTTCGCTCCAAACATAGATATTTGTATCTTTAAGATCCATGCCGTCTTTTTCAACGTTTTTAAGAGCTATGTTAGCAAGAGTGTTTTTAACAACTTGAACTTTAACATTTTGCTCTTTTGCAGCTTGTCTTAAAACTTCAAGTTTTTTTACTGTAAGGCCACGATAGTCACAAACTACGATCGCTTCAGCAGTCTTAAATTCAGTCTCAAGCTTAGCTATAACTTCAGATTTCTCGTTACGTGTCACATTTTCTCCTTTCCGACCGGTAATTTCAGGCAGAGCGGGTCGAATCGATTAAGTCAGAAGACCTCGGCCATCTCCAATCTAAAATAAAAGTCTAAATTTGGATTTACAAATTCAGGCTTTTATTTTAGGAAAAAGAGTCATAAAGACTCTTTTTAAATTTTTATTATTTAAGATCCATCACTTCTTGAGTATCAAGTGAGATAGATGGACTCATTGTAAGCGATAGTGCAGCATTTTTAACATATCTGCCTTTTGCAGCGGCAGGTTTATGTTTATTAATTGCTCTAATAAAAGTTGAAATATTTTCTAAAAGTTGCTCTTTAGAAAAGCTTACTTTGCCAAGACCAGCATGAATATTTCCTTGTTTATCAACACGGAAATTTACTTGACCGCTTTTTGCATTATTAACAGCCTGAGCTACATCCATAGTAACTGTTCCTGTTTTTGGGTTTGGCATAAGACCTTTTGGTCCAAGTACACGAGCTACTTTACCTAAAACACCCATTAGGTTAGGTGTAGCAATAAGAACATCAAAATTTATAATTCCCTTTTGAACGTCCTCTATAATCTCTTCTGCTCCGACCAAGTCAGCACCAGCAGCTTTAGCCTCATCGGCTTTAGCGTCTTTTGCAATAACTGCAACACGAACTTTTTTACCGGTTCCTGCTGGTAATACAACTGAACCACGAACCATTTGATCAGCATGTCTTGGGTCAACGTTAAGCTTAAGAGCTATTTCGACAGTCTCGTCAAATTTAGCAGAAGCTAGTGTTTTAACAGTATCAATAGCTTCAGAAATATTGTAGTTTTTTTTGTCTTCTACTTTTTTAAGTAGTTCTTGAAATCTTTTAGTATTTTTTGCCATTAAATTTCTCCGCATTTTAAAGTGCTTCCGCCTTCTGATATACAACCCGGCGGTAAGGGCTATTAGTCGATTACTTCAACACCCATAGAACGAGCTGAACCAGCGATGATCTTAGCGGCTTGTTCTTTGTCTTTTGTATTTAAATCGACAAGTTTTTTCTCAACTATCTCAAGCACTTGAGCTTTGGTGAGTTTGCCGACTTTATTTTTCAAAGGATTATCTGTTCCTTTTGTTATACCAGCAGCTTTTTTAATAAGGTCAGTTGCAGGTGGTTGTTTTGTGATGAAAGTAAAGCTTTTATCTGCATAAACAGTGATAACAACAGGTATATTAAAACCTACCATATCTTTTGTTCTTTCGTTAAATGCCTTACAAAACTCCATAATATTTACACCTTTTTGACCAAGAGCTGGACCAACAGGTGGGCTTGGATTTGCTTTAGTTGCAGCAATTTGCAATTTTATTTCGCCTATAACCTTTTTAGCCATAAACTAATCTCCTTAAATTATCTTCTCAACTTGTGAATACAAAATATCAACCGGTGTACTTCTACCAAATATCGAAACATTTAGTCTAAGTTTACCATGAACCATGTCGTACTCTTCTACAATACCTGTAAAATTCGCAAAAGGACCTTCCGTTATACGAACACTCTCGCCATCTTCAAAATAAATTTTAGGTTTAGGTGCAGCACGTTTTTCAACTTTTTCTAAAATCGTATTAATATCTTTGTCACTTAAAGGTGTTGGCTTTTTTGCCTCACCGATAAATCTTCCAACTTTTGGCAATGATTGAATTTTATGCCAAAGAGCTGTATCTAAATCTAGGTTTGCAAAGGCATAACCAGGATAAATAGTTCTTTCGTTTATTTTTTGTTTTCCGTTTTTTATCTCAATCACATCTTCTGTTGGAACGATTACTTCTTTTAATTGCTCCTCAATACCATGATCTTTTACTAAATTTTCTATAGCTCTTTTAACAGCCATCTCGCTACCGGCATATGTCTGAATAGCATACCATTTGTGCGCCATTAATCTATCCTCTCTTTTAAATTACATTAGAAAGAGTAAATGACATAATAGCGTCAACCAAAGCTAAAAAAAGAGACACCACAGTAACAACAATAAAAACGGTAATAAATGCATTCCTTACTTGTTCTTTTGTAGGAAATATCACTTTCATAATTTCAAGCTTAGATAACTTTATGTAATTTATTATTTTTTCCATTTTTAACCTTAATGATGGCAGGGCAAGAGGGATTCGAACCCCCAACCATTGGATTTGGAATCCAGCGCTCTACCGTTGGAGCTATTGCCCTAATGGTATTTTCCGTTAACTTTTTAGCTTAACTTCTTTATGAACAGTATGCTTTTTAAGTCTTGGACAATATTTTTTTAGCTCTAACTTCTCTGTTGTAGTTTTACTATTTTTTGTAGTAGTATAGTTTATATCACCACTCTCAGAACATTTTAAACCAACTTTAATTCTCATCAAAATTCCTTAAATTTAAAAGAGCGAACAAGTCGCTCTTTAATGTTATTAATTTAATTATGCAAGTATTTTAGAAACAACGCCTGAACCAACTGTTCTACCACCCTCACGGATCGCAAAACGTGTACCTTCTTCAAGAGCTACAGGAGCGATAAGTTCAACAGAAATTCTTACATTATCACCAGGCATAACCATCTCAGTTCCCTCAGGAAGTGTGATAGAACCTGTAACGTCTGTTGTTCTTACATAAAATTGTGGTCTATAGTTGTTAAAGAATGGAGTATGACGACCACCCTCTTCTTTAGTTAAGATATAAACCTCGCCCTCAAATTTTGTATGAGGAGTGATTGATTTTGGCTTACAAAGAACCATACCGCGCTCAACGTCTTCTTTCTTAGTACCTCTAAGAAGAACGCCTACGTTATCGCCAGCTTCGCCTTGCTCCATCTCTTTTCTAAACATCTCAACGCCTGTAACTGTAGTAGTTTGAGTGTCCCTGATACCAACGATCTCAATAGTGTCACCTACTTTAACAACACCTTTTTCGATTCTACCTGTAACAACCGTACCACGACCTGAAATTGAGAAAACGTCCTCAATAGGCATAAGAAGGTCTTTGTCTGTAGCACGAACAGGAGTTGGAATATAGCTATCAACTGCTGCCATAAGCTCCATAACTTTTGCTGACCACTCGCCATCTTTACCTTCTTTAGCTTCGTTAAGAGCTTGAAGTGCTGAACCAGCAACGATTGGAGTGTCATCGCCCGGGAAGTTGTATTCGTTTAGAAGTTCACGAATTTCCATCTCAACTAATTCAAGAAGTTCAGCATCGTCAACCATATCAGCTTTGTTCATGAAAACAACGATGTATGGAACGCCAACTTGACGAGATAGTAGGATGTGTTCTCTTGTTTGTGGCATTGGGCCATCAGCAGCAGAAACAACTAGAATCGCACCGTCCATTTGTGCAGCACCTGTAATCATGTTTTTAACATAGTCGGCGTGGCCTGGGCAGTCAACGTGTGCATAGTGGCGATTTTCAGTTTCATACTCAATGTGTGAAGTTGCGATAGTAATACCACGCTCTTTCTCTTCTGGAGCGTTATCGATATTATCATAATCTTTAAGCTCAGCAAGACCTTTTCTTGAAAGAACAGCAGAAATAGCAGCTGTTAAAGTTGTTTTACCATGGTCAACGTGACCGATAGTACCGATGTTTACGTGTGGCTTGTTGCGTGAAAATTTTTCTTTAGCCATCTTTTCCTCCGTTATGATATGTGTCTCATCTTTAAATTTGCATTATCTTGCAGCCAAATGTCGTATAAACCAGTGGAGCTCATAGCGGGACTTGAACCCGCGACCTCTTCCTTACCAAGGAAGTGCTCTACCTCTGAGCCATATGAGCGTTTAACGCTTGGCTGAGACGACTTTTGCTTAACAATACAAACAACTAAACTTTTGGATACTATAAACTGAATACTGTGTTAGGTAATAAAAATAACTATACAGCTCCCAGTCTGATATCCAATCTTGGAGCGGGAAACGGGACTCGAACCCGCGACCCTCAGCTTGGAAGGCTGATGCTCTAGCCAACTGAGCTACTCCCGCAATAGCATGGTGGTGAGACGTGGATTCGAACCACGGAAGACATAGTCAGCAGATTTACAGTCTGCCCTCGTTGGCCGCTTGAGTATCTCACCCTTTAATTAAAAAAGTATTGCTTGGTTTTTCTGGTCAAACACTGTTACAAAAAATGGAGCTGGTGAACGGACTTGAACCGCCGACCCACTGCTTACAAGGCAGTAGCTCTACCAACTGAGCTACACCAGCACCCCACTGTTTGTGAAGTGGGAATTATACATGAAATAAAATTAAAAGTCAAGGCTATTTTTGCATTTTTTATATTTTTTTGCGAAAAAATAAAAATTTAATTTTTTTTAAAAAGTAAAGCCATATAATAACATTTAAATTTTTAAAAAAGGACGACATAATGCAATTTTTACCATGGATTATTATATTAATGTTAATTTACGCGATATACTTTTTGATGATAAGATATGAAAAAAGAATAACCATACTGAGTAAATTAATAGAACAAAATAGCGAAGGCATAAAACAAAATCGCAATCTCATAGAAAAAAACAGAGCCCTCATAGAAGAAAATAAACACGACATACGCGAAAACACAAAAAGCATAAATACAAATTTAGAAAAAATAGATATTGATTTGGAAGACTAGTCTTTCAAATTTATTATATAAATTTAGCTGTTCTTTTGCATTAAAAGAACAAGCCCTATCCTATCTTTCACGCCTAATTTATTATATATAGAAGCAGTGTGGGCTTTTACCGTGCGTAAGGTTATACCTGTTTGCTCTGATATTTTTTGATTACTCAAGCCTTCATATATGAGTTGCGCCATCTCTTTTTCGCGTTCACTTAAATTTGCAAGACTGGATTCATTTACTTCTAAATCATTTTTTTGACCGCTAGTCATTTCTGTTATCATCTCCTGGATAAACTCAGGATAAAGCCACGCTTTGTCTTCTTGTATAGTTTTTATAGCATCATTTACGTGAATTTCTTGCATGTGAGAGTTTGCGTATCCTTTTGCTCCAAGTGTTAAAAGTGCTTTACCTTGAGCAAATTTTGGCTCATTTGCAATAAATAAAATTCTTAATTTGGCACAAAAATCAAAAATTTCAAGCATAAATTCACTAGCACTTCCCTTGATAGTTGCCACATCAACTATGGCGATATCCGGATCTTCTTGGTTTAACGCACTTAAAAAATCTCTTTTGCTACTTACAAATTTTATATCTTTGGCTAATGCATATCCCTGCCATAAATTTTGCAACGATCTATTTTGCGTGAGTAAAACTATCTTCATCTTGCACCTTTTTATCGCAGTTTGCATTACTGCATAAAATTTCATCATTTATATATATCAAAACATCATGCTTACAGCCATCGTCAAAACTACACTCTATGCTACGTAAAAAATCAATCACTCGATCAGCTTTTTCATTTAAGGTCATACTCATCTCAAAGCCATTGCTCGTTATCGCGTATCTATACGGAGCGTTTAAATTTATTTTATCAAGGTCAAAATTTATACTATCGGTGCTTTCATTATAGCCTTTTATAATTATTTTTAGGCTTTTTATGATCTCATCTTTTATGTTTAAACCATCAAATAAGTTGTTACTTTCACTAACGGTAAGCTCGCTAAAATTTTTTACGCAATCCGCAAATACAAACTCTTCTATGCTTTCATCCACAAGATCGCAACCACTTTCATGTTTAATAATAACAAATTCTCTCAAATTTAAAGGTTTTAAAATTTCACACTCGTTAAAATTAAAATCATAAAAAGCACTTCTCATTATCTTTCCGTTAATGCGTTATTTTTAGCCTTTAAAATCGGCTTTAAAAGATAGTCAAGCACGGTCTTTTTACCGGTTATGATATCTGCCGACACTATCATGCCTACTTTTATCCGCAAAGGTTTTTCTTCGCTACCTAGATAATTTTTCTCAGTTTCTATGCGAACAAGATAGTAGCTTTCTCCTGTTTTTTCGTTAGTTTCGGTGTCTGCACTTATTTGCATAACCTCACCCTTTAATCCCCCATATATACTAAAGTCGTAAGCCGTAAATTTAACCATCGTTTCAAGTCCCGGTCTTAAAAACGCCACATCGGCAGGTTTTACCTTGACTTCTGCTATAAGCTTATCTTCTAGCGGCACGATCTCTGCGATGTTTTCACCTGGTTTTATAACACCTGATACCGTATGTACCATAAGCTTGCTTACGATACCGTTTACAGGAGAGCGAACATTTGTCCTATCTACTCTGTCACTTAAATTTATCTGCGACTCACTTATACGGGCTATCTCAGCTGAAACTTCGTTTAACTCGGCTTTGGCCTTATTTTTAAAGGCAAGTCTTGCTTCGGTTATTTTGTTTCTAGCCTCTTTTATGGTTGATTCCACGCGCGGGACGGCTAGTCTTGACGCATCAAGTTCACCTTTTAAGTCGCTTAACTTTTTTTGTAATTGGATGTATTCTATCTGACTAACAAGCCCTTTTTTAAACACTGGATCCATGATAGCTTTTTCCTTAAGCGTGAGGTTATATCCTGCTTGAGCTTGCTCGATCTTGTTTTGTAGCTCAACCAACTCGTTTTCTCGTTGGGCGATTTGCTCGTTTAAAATTCCTATCTGTTCGTTTAGATGCTCCATATTTGAGTTATGTAGACTTATCTCATACTGTATAGCTTTTGTGTTATTCGCATCTCTAACCTCGTCATATACAAAGGTTGTATCGTTTGACTCGGCATCAAGTCTTAAAAATTTCGCCATCAACTCATTGAATCTAAGCTGTGACTCACCATAACTACTTACGAAATTTTTATTATCTATTTTGACTATAACCTGATCTTTTTTGACCTCATCACCCTCTTTTACTAAAATTTCTTCGATGATTCCGCCTTCTAAATTTTGAATGGCTTGGTTTTTGCCGGATGGTATTATCTTACCGTCTCCTCTTGTTATCTCATCGATTTGCGCCTGTGACCCCCAAACCAAAAGCCAAAAGATCGTTGCGCCTATTACATAAAGCAACATCTTAGAGCTTGATGGGGTTCTTGCAAGGACTGCTTCTGAAAGGCTTGACATAAATTTTAGATCGTTTGAGTCATATTCGTTTTTTTGAATATTGCCTTTTATATTTTTTATACTATTAAGAATTTCTTCGCAAGCCGACTCTTGATTTTTGATATGATCTTGTCTTATTTTTACATTTTCTTTTTCTTGCATATCTACTTCCCGCCAAGTTTTGCTAAAACATCATCTCTTGCACCGTCTAGTAAAATTTTACCGTTATCGATAACTATTAGTCTATCTACAAGCTCAAGCATAGATGTTCTGTGTGTTACCAACAACATGGTTTTTCCGACTGTGTTTGATTTTAAATTTATTTTTAGCTTGTTTTCTACCGTGTTGTCTAGCGAATTTGTCGGCTCGTCAAGCAAAACGATCGGGCTATCAAGCAAAAAAGCCCTAGCCACCGCTATACTTTGACGCTGACCACCGCTTATGCCGTCGCCTCTTTCGTAGACAGGCATGTCAAATCCAAGGGGATGAGCATTTACATACTCGTCAACACCACTGATTTTGGCTGCTTTGATGATTTGTATATCATCTACATAAGGTGCTTTTTGTACGATATTTTCACGAACAGTGCCTTTAAATAAAACAACATCTTGCGGAACATAGCCGATATTTCTTCTAAGGTCTGCAGGATCGATTTGGTTTATATCTATACCGTCAATTAAAACAGAGCCGTCAGTTGGCGAGTAAAGACCTAAAATAAGCTTTTGTATGGTTGTTTTTCCTGAGCCGTTCTTGCCTATGATACCTACCTTTTCGCCTGGTCTTATAACAAAATTTATCCTATCAAGTGATCCTTTTGTAGTGTCCGGGTAAGTAAAGCTTACATTTTTAAATTCTATCTTTCCTTCAAAAGAATTTCTTCTTACAAATTTCTTTCCTTCCGGACGTTCAACAGGCATTTGCATTATCTTATCAAGACTTGCGTAAGCGGTCTTTGTCTGCTCGAAATTTGCCGCCAACGAAGCTACTTGCCCCATAGGTGCGATAGCTCTTGAAGCAAGCATGACTGAGGCTATAAGCCCACCCATAGTAAGCTCAACAGCCTCTATCATATAAACACCAAGAACAATGATAGCAATGGTATTAAGTTGAACCAAAAACGTAGTAACAGTCGTGATAGAGGTAGTTATCATTTTTGATTTGATATTTCTAGTAGCTATCTCGCCCGTTGCCTCTTCCCAGTGCCACTGAATATGTCCGTTGGCACCCAAAGTCTTTATCGTCTCAAGACTGCTTAAACTCTCTATCAAAATTCCGTTTTTAGCAGCCGAGGCTTCAAAAGTACTTTTTATGGCATTTTGCAAAGGATCTTTTATAAAAAATGTATAACAAAGTATGCAAATTATAATAATAATAGGCACAAGCACTAAATATCCGCCGATAAAATACGTAACCACTAAAAATATAAAAGCAAAAGGCAGATCCACAAGTGCGGCAATAGAGGCTGATGAGAAAAAATTTCTAACCGTATCAAATTCTCGCAAGTTGTTTGCAAATGAGCCCACTGACTTTGGCTTGTTGCTAAATTTCATGTCCATAACGCGCTCAAAAAGCATCGAGCTCATGATAATATCACTCTTTTTGCCGGCAACTTCTAAAAAATAAGAGCGTATAAATTTTAAAAACAAGTCAATAATGTAAATTATCGCCACGCCAAGAGCCAAGACCCAAAGTGTTTCTACTGCGTTGTTTGGCACAACTCTATCGTAAACATTCATTGTAAACAATGGAGTTGTTAGAACAAATAAATTTACCAGTAAACTAGCCAAAATAACATCGATGTAAATTTTTTTAGAACGCTTTATCGTGCCCCAAAACCAATGCTCTTTACCCGTATCCACAAGACGAGTTGCATTTGTATCCTCTGGAGTAAATTTACGCTTTAGATAGTAAGCATAACCAAGGTATTCGTCTTTAAGCTTATCTATCTCGATCTCATTTGTGCCAGAACTTGAGTCGGGAGTTATTATCTTTGCTCGTTTTTTATCAGCACTAATCGATTGAAGTATGCATGCCTTTTTGCCCCTAAGCATCAAGATACAAGGCAAAACTAAAGGAGAAATTTCTTCTATGCGTTTTTTAACTATACTTGAAGAAAAGCCGGCTCTAGAAGCCGCACGAGAAAAAAGAGACTTAGAGCCATCGATCGAAAAAAGCTCAACCTCTTCTCCGTCTTGAACAGGAAGTCCGGTAGTTAGCGCATCGGCACTATAAGGGTTGTTATGAAGCTTGGTAAATATAACCAAACACTGAAGTAGCTCGTCTTTTGTCTTTTCATTACTCATGGGCACTATCCGATATTTTTAATCTCATCTATATAAAATCCTTGCATGTTTATAACGCCAAGCTCGATTAGCTTGTTTTTTTGCTCCTCGTTTTCAACGCCGATAGCAATTAATTTTATGCCTTTTGAACTCATTATAACTTCAAGCGAACGTCTTGTTTGCTCACTGCCGTTTTCGCTAAAGAAGTCTATGATGTTGCCTGCTTGAATTTTAACATAATCCGGGCTTAAAATTTTTAATTTCTCTATACTTTTTGCATCAAGCCCAAAATGGTCAAAGCCAAAGCCAAAGCCAAGCTCTTTTAATTTCTGCGTTAATCTAACAATGCTTTGTATACTCATATCGTCTTTATTTGGAATTTCTATATAGTTTTTAAATTTAGAATTTGCACTTATCCTTTTAAGAGCCGTCTCAAGCCTAATAAAACTATTTTGTGAAGTTAAAATTTCTTTACCTAAATTTATAGCCAGCGAGCCGTTTGGTAAAATTTTATTTGGTAAAATTTCAGCTATTCTATTTAATATATGAAGATCAAGCGTCGCACTTAAGTCAAGCTCCTTAACCATCGGCATAAAGTAGCTCGCCGACTGCCATTTGCCCTCATCATCAACAAGACGTAAATAAAGTTCGTATTGTTCAAATCCATTTTCATCACCCACTTTTTGAGAAGCAAATTTAAATTTATCGTTTTTCATGGATTTTGATATTAGATCGCGGTATTTTTCCTTGCCTATAATTAGCGCTGCACTATCATCTTTGAAAATTTTGTATTTGAAATTTCCAAGCTCTTTTGCATCTGCAAGAGTTATGTCTGCCGTAGTTAGGATGGTCTTTAGCCCAGAATTTGGCTTAAATTCAACTATCGCGGCATTTACTAAAAGCTCGTTTTGATCTATATCAAAATTCTCACTCTCTTTTTTAATCTCTTTCATGATACTTTCAATCAAAGTAGCAACACCGCTTGAAGTTACCGCGGGCATTAAAAGCGTAAAGTCATCATCGTTTAACCGTGCTGCAACACCGCTATATTTGCTATCTTCAAGCTCAGTTTCTAAGATATTTGCTATCTTGATAACAAAACTTTGCCATTTTTCAAAACCTAAATTCTTCTTCAAATTTGCAAGCTCTTTAAAGCTCAAAAGCACCATAGATCCGCTTGAATACTCCTCACTTGCGATGTATTCGTTAAATTTAGTCTGAAAATAACGTCTATTATACATGCCACTAAGAGCATCTTTATAAAGGAGTTCTTGGTATCTATCAAGTGTTTTTGCCTCTTGCTCAAATATATCTTGCACCTTTGCAACCATGGAGTTCATAGCCAAAACCATTTGACGAAGATCGGTGGTAAAAGGAATTTTATCTTGGATCAAAAATTTATTATCAAGTATGGCCTCGGCTTGATTTCGCACCTTAACAAGGGGTCTAAATATCGTTTTAAGCCCAAAGTAAGTCGCACAAATAGCCAAAACCATCATTGCCAGCAAAAAGCCAAACATCTCTTTCATATTGTTATAAAGCTCATAGTATGCAAGTCCTGCACTGCTTTGAACATAAAGCGTGCCAAATTTCGTCCAACCAGTCATTATCTCACTGCTTTCGATAGGAGCCGTAAATTTGGTTAAATTTAAAAACCACTCCGGAACACTGACGACTTGTATATCTTGCGCTCGCTCGATCAAAATTTCATCATCCACGCCTTTTAGTGTGATATTTTGATAATACCCACTATCAAACATGGAATTTATCATAGTCTCCGCCATAGACATATCGTTAGGATCTATAACAGGCTTTAGCGCAAGTCCTAGCGAATTTGCAGTATGTCTTGCATTTGCTCCAAGTTGGTCTGCTATGTAGGTATTTAGACTTTTAAAATTTAAATACCCAACCGCGCCAAATATCACGAAACTAAACAGTGTCGTAGCTATTATTATCTGTTTAAAAAGTGTCATAGTCCCTCTTTTTTCATTTTGTCTATTAATTCCATCCATTTTGGATTTTGCTTTTTGTTTCCACCAGGAACAACCTGCCCAAGCCCCTCTTGTTTTGCAAGGTAAAGCGAATCACCATTAAAACTATAGACCGGAGCTAGGTCTGTTCTTTGTGTTGCTATTTTGATATTACCGTTGATATTATCTAAGATAAGCGGCACCGACTTTGGTGTCTCATAATAAGAAAGCACCATGTGTGCTTGGTTAAATTTAAGAGCTTTAACATAGGTAAAATAAAGCTTACTCGTAGGAACACCAAGCTGTTTTAGAGTAAAATACTTTGCCGTAACAAAGTCCTCACAATCCCCGGCCCCTTTGCCTAAAAATTCCATCCTAGTAGCCCAATAATCCTTTTTGCCCCAAACTTCCATATCATTAGCCCATCTTAAAGAGTTAAAAAATTCATTTACTTTTTTTAATTTTTCTTGCTCGGATTCGTTTTTGAGTGAATTCATTAAGGCATTTAGCGCTACAACTCGTCTTTTGGCATTTTCGCCATATATCTTAGAAACATTAGCTATAGTTGTTGACTGGATAAATTCGCCTATGGCGCTAACGCAAAATAGTAAGGCAAGAGCTGCTAAAAACGCTCTTGCTAAAGAATTTTTTACCTTTTTAGGCATAAATTTTTACTTTAAATCATTTTGGATACTGCAAGCACCTTGAATATATCTTTTAGCAAATCCCGGCTCAAAGCTATCAGCTAGCAAACCCATATTATCAAGAAGTCTGTATTTTGCATAGATTAAAGCCGTTTCGGTATTGAT
Organism: Campylobacter sp. RM6914; assembly: GCF_004803835.1. Lineage (NCBI taxonomy): Bacteria > Pseudomonadati > Campylobacterota > Epsilonproteobacteria > Campylobacterales > Campylobacteraceae > Campylobacter > Campylobacter californiensis. The sequence goes on from NZ_CP012545.1 coordinate 1,282,457, forward strand.
AATCTCTTTTAACGCAGTGTTATACTCACTCTCTGCATCAAGTAAATTTATAAGATCACGACGACCTATCTTAAATTCGTCCTGATATGCGTCAAGCGTTGCCTTTGCATATTCGACGTGTTGAGCAAGATACGACATCTTTTTTTGCTCGAGTTCATAGCTTTGCCATGAAAACTTAAGCGACTCTCTAAGCTCTCTTGTTAGGGTTTCAAGGGCTTGCTGCTCTTGTCTAACAGCCAGCTGACTCTTTTCTTTGTCTAGCTTATCATTTCCTTTATTATAAAGGTTATAGTTAAACCTCACAAGCGCATTTACGCTTTGATCTTCGTAGTTATTATATAACACATCAGTATGATCATACCCGCCAGATACCACAAGATCTACTTTTGGTAAAAACGGTGCATTTTTTTCTTTCACCACAGACTCCGCCATCGCAACATTTGATCTTTGAACCAAAAGAGATGGGTTGCATAGTAAAGCTCTATCATAGACCGCCTGCTCGTTGGTCGGTAGAGGTATATTAAATTCAGGCTCGATTAAATTTTGAGCAAAAAGCTTTTTACCGTATAATCTCTCAAAAGTAGAAACTGCATCTTCATAATTGTTTGCCGCAGAAATATAATTTGACTGCGCCAAGGTATACCTAGATCCTGCTTGGCGCTCTTCTGAAGCTATACCGTATCCAGACTGTGCCCTATCTTTTATCTGTGAGTAAATTTCTTCGTGATTTTTAACATTTAAGTCTTCTATGTCTAAAATTTTCTTAGTTTTTATAACTTCAACATAAGCATTTACCATCTCAAGAGCAAGTCTGTCGGCTCTTTGTGCCACGCTATAAGCAGCAGAGTCAAGACGCGCGCTTTGAGAATTTATCCTATTTTTATCGGCTCCGCCATTGTATAAATTTTCAACTAAAGTAAGTGTTGCGCTTGAAATTCTACCGTTGCCGGTTCTTGTGTTCGTATCATTATCCAAGCGTCTTCTTTCATGCCCAACCGAAGCTTGAGCATCAAGCGTTGGATAGTAGGCGTTTTTGGCGATATTTAGATCTTTACCAACTTGAAGGTAGTTATACTCCGTCTCTTTTAAGCTTGGATTTTCACTAAGAACGGTTTTTATAACTTCATTTAGCGTTACTGCACTATTTTTATCAGTGCCATTTGTTTGTGTTGAGGCAAAATTTGATTGACTAGTTTGAACCAAAAAGCTCTCTTTAGCTTTCTTGGTATCAGCGATATCGGTTTTGCTTAAATTTGTAAAATTTTCACTTTTGATCTTCATGTAAGCGTCGCTATAGCCAGGTGTCGCTCTTAGGTTTTTTAGTATATTATCTGCTTCAAAGGCCGAGATTGCAGAAGTATCGACGTAAAGAAATTCCCTGCCATTTTCAGCATAACTGCCAAAACTAAGTCTTTCGTCTTGTGAAATTATATCTTTTATATTTTGTTTTACGTTAGTTAGCTTAGTCTCGTTTTCAGACTGGGTAAACGCACCTAAAAACACCCTATACGTTAGGTCTTTAGCGGAAGAAATCGTAGCCGCAACTATCATTCCTACGATAAATATCTTTTTCATAGAAATTTCCTTTTTTCTAAAAATTTATAGGCATTTTATATACGAAAATGCCCAATTATACATAAATTTGTTTGAATTTTACAAATTCGCCGCGATCAGATCTATCGGATTTTCAAATTTAACATTTGAGCCGTGTATGTGAAGCGCATTTGAAATTTGCATCTTACAAGCACTGCACTCGGCGCTTACAAATTTCACATTAGTATCATTTACCATTGCGGCTTTTCTTTGTCCTGCCGCACGACTTAGATGATACTTCTCCGCTTGCATCGTCACTCCGCCAAATCCACAACACTCATTTGGATCGCTCATCTCTACTATATCGTAATTTTGCGCTAAAAGTTTACGAGGCTCTTTATAAACTCCTTGCATTTTTCTAGCATGACAAGCATCATGATACGTCACACTCTCTAATCTTTTGCCTTTGCTTGCCAGAATTTGCGCCAAATTTGTCTCTTTCTCAAGATACTCGGTGGCTAGGAAAATTTTCTTACTTATCTCTTTGGCTCTCTCTCGCCACTCGTCATTATCGTGGAAAAAATGCTCGTAATCAACCTTAACCATCGCAGAACAGGTCGCTTCAGGGATAATGATAGCATCTATCTTATCTCTCAGGCTTTCAAAATACTCAATATTTCGCTTAGCCAAAACCTCAACCGTCGCAAAATCACCCGTAAAATACGCCGGTGCGCCACAACAAGCTTGCTTTTTCATCAAATGCACGTTTAGTTTTAGCTCGCGAGCTATTTTTAGCAAGCTCTCACCAATGCTTGTGTATGCGTAGTTTCCCATGCAGCCGATAAATATTCCTATAGTCTTTTCGCCGCCATTATCTATAAATTCCTCATGCGAATTTAAAAAGCTCTTGCCTTTAGCGGTCGGAAATAGCCTCTCTTTTTTTACCATCGGCAGGCTAAAGCGTGGCGTCATCGTGCTCTCTTTTATCTTAAACGCACAGCTTTGAAAGACATAGCCCATTTTAGCGCAAAAGTCCATTATCTTGCGGTAGCGAAGCAGCCAAAAAAACGCCTTTTTATACCAAGCTATGCCGTATTTATTTGCTAGATCTTTTCTGACATTTTCTATCGCCGTATCCACGCGCAAGGAATTTGGGCAGACATCTACGCAGTTGGTGCATAAAAAACAGCTCTCAAATATATTTTTTGCATTTTTATCAAGGTTGAGTTCACCTCGCTCGTAAGCGCCTAAAAGATCCAAAAAACCCCTTGGGCTCGTTACCTCATCGCTATTTATATTGTGGATAGTGCAAACCTGTATGCACTTGCCGCATTTTACACATTTGTCTGAAATTTCACTAAATTTAAACATCATATCGTCTTTGAAAAGCTATTTTTACTATCTTTAAATTTTATCATATATTCATCAAAACACATAGCGATATTGCGGATTATGAGTGTGCCGGTCTCGTTTACGCTGATCTTATCGGGCGTAACGCTAACAAATTCACTCAAATTCTCAAGCTCTTTTAGCTCCCCATTAAAGTGATCAAAAAAGTCTATCTTAAACTCCGCTTCAACCGCTTTTATATCAAGCGCGAAGTTACTCATCAGGCTCATTACAACAGCCTTTCTAAGCAGGTCTTCATCGTTTAGATAAACACCCTTTGCGTAAGGTAAAATTCCGCTATCAAGGGCCTTTTCGTATTCGTCCATATCTTTATAATTTTGCGCGTAGTAGCGCTTGCCCTCACCTATACTGGTTAGTCCTATACCGATAAGATCGGCTCCTCCCTTTGTCGTATAGCCTTGGAAATTTCTATGCAAAGTCCCGTTTGCAAGCGCGCCAAAAAGCTCGTCATTTGGCTTTGCAAAGTGATCCATGCCTATCATTTTATAGCCGTTTTTGATAAAAAACTCGGCCGTGTATTTTAAAATTTCAAGTTTGGTTTTTGGGCTTGGGAGCGTAGCTTCATCAAATTTACGCATTGACTTTTTGATCCACGGCACATGAGCGTAGTTAAACACCGCCAGCCTATCAGGACTTAGTGTCAAAGCCTTATCAAGCGTAGTTTTAAAGCTCTCAAGTGTTTGATAAGGAAGTCCATAAATAAGATCCATATTGATTGAGTTTATACCTTTTGCGCGTGCCATGTCTACAGCATTTTTAGTGATCTCATAAGGCTGTATCCTATGAATTTCCTTTTGCACTTTCTCATCAAAGTCTTGCACGCCGTAGCTTATACGGTTAAACCCATGCGAAACAAGCACATCAAGTTGCTCATCGGTTAAAAATCTAGGATCTATCTCGCAGCTAATCTCCGCCTCACTCATAAAATTTGGAAATTTAGCTTTTATAAGACGGATTATTTTATCAAGTTGTTCAGCATTGTAAAAAGTAGGAGTACCGCCGCCAAAATGCATCTGAAGCACAGGCGCATTTGTGTCAAGATGACGTGATAAAAGCTCAAGCTCTTTTGCCAGATACTCGATATATCGCTCTTTTTTATCCTCTTTACTTGTATAAATTACATTGCAACCGCAAAAATAACAGGCGCTTCTACAAAACGGAAGGTGCAAATAAAGCGAAAGAGGTCTTGATTTATCGCGATTTTCAAGCTCGTTTATATATGCTTTATAGTCAAATTTATCACTAAACTCAAGCGCAGTCGGATAGCTTGTATATCTTGGCCCAGGGCGTGAATACTTTACATATGCGTCAAAATCAATCATTAAATTTACTCCTAGCTGCTTTCATCATCTCGCTCATATCGACAAATAAATTCGGATGATCTTTTTTTATGTTTTTTACTAATTTCTCAATATCAACACTAAAATTTTTCTCATTTTTCTTCGTTGCTATGCGTTTTATCTCATCCATAGCCACAACCCAAACATCACTAAAATCAATCGGAACATTCTGCCAAATCGTCTTTTCAAGCTTTAGATCAAAATTTTCTTTTTGCAGTTTACGAAAGGCTTCGATCATCTGCGAAAGGGATTTTATCGAAACCATCGTGTGTAAATTTTGGTTTTCATCGATACCAAACCAAGGCTCAACACCATCCCAAGAGCCACTTTTTAAATTTAAAGCACGCTCGTTTGGATTATCAGTCGGCACTATCTCAAATATCGTTCTCTCATCCTCGTTAATACCAAGTGAGCTGCTAATCTCGTTGATTTTAGCCAGTGGATTTTTATTTTTTTCACTCATTATTTTCTCATTTCAAATTTTATCTATGCTTATCAAGCCAAACCATTACACCCTTTTGCGCGTGCAGTCTATTTTCCGCCTCGGCAAAAATTTCGTCCGCATGCGCCTCAAAAACCTCTTCGCTCACTTCATATCCGCGGTAAGCAGGTAAGCAGTGCAAAAATATAGCTTTTTTATCGGCTAATTTCATTAGCTCACTATCCACACAAAAGCCCGCAAATTCTTTTATGCGTTTTTCCTTTTCCGCCTCTTGTCCCATTGAGACCCAAGTATCGGTAGTAACGACATTTGCGCCGCTTATCACCTCTTTTATATCATTTGTGATAATAATTTTAGCACCTGAAATTTTAGCGTTTTCTTGCGCCATTGCTAAAATTTTAGCATCCGCTTCGTAGCCCTTTGGCGTGGCGACTCTAAGCTCAAAGCCAAGCTTGCTAGCTAACATCAGCCACGAGTGAGTCATATTATTTCCGTCTCCCACATATGCGGCCTTTATCTCTTCTACTTTTAGTCCGCACTCGATCATCGTTAGCATATCGGCCATTAGTTGCACGGGATGAAATTTATCACTAAGTCCGTTTATCACAGGGATCTTACTAAATTTCGCAAATTCCACCAACGTCTCGTGGCGATTAACGCGAAGCATCGCCATATCGCACATTCCGCTTATTACGCGTGCCGTGTCTTTTATCGGCTCACCGCGTCCGATTTGGATATCATTTGAGCTTAGAAACATCGCATGCCCGCCAAGCTGATACATCCCCACATCAAAGCTCACCCTAGTCCTAGTAGAGCTTTTCTCAAATATCATAGCTAGGCTTTGCTCTTTTAGATAAGGCTTATAGTTTTTGTCTTTAGCCTCTTTTTTTATCTCGATGGCTAAATTTAAAATTTCAATAATTTCCTCTTTACTAAAGTCGTTTAACGTTAAAAAATGTCTCACTTAAAGTCCTTTTCTTAAAATTTGGGCAGCCTCTTTGGCGTGGTAGCTTATGATCAGATCTGCACCCGCCCTTTTAAAGCCAAGCAAGGTCTCCATCATCACTCTTTCATAATCGATCACACCAGCTTTTGCTCCAGCTTTTAAAAGAGCATATTCGCCACTTACGTTATACGCACAAACGGGAAGTCTTGTAGCATCTCTTAGCTCACGAATGATGTCTAAGTAGGCAAGTGCGGGTTTTACCATGAGTATATCGGCTCCTTGCGCCTCATCTTCTAAGCTCTCATTTACTGCTTCTAGGCGGTTTGCAGCGTCCATTTGATAGCTTCTTCTATCGCCAAAGCTTGGCGCGCTCTCTGCTACGTCACGAAACGGTCCGTAATACGCTGAAGCAAATTTGGTCGAATACGCCATAATAGGCAGATTTTCATAGCCGTTTTCATCAAGCGCTTCTCTAAGCGTCGTGATAATGCCGTCCATCATGCCGCTAGGTGCTATCATATCAGCTCCGTTTTTAGCATGTATAAGCGCTTGCTTGGCTGAAATTTCAAGCGTAGCGTCATTATCAACAGTCTTATGAACATGATCTAAAATGCCACAATGTCCGTGATCTGTGTATTCACAAAAGCAAAGGTCGGTTACGACGACAAGGTGTGGAAATTTATCCTTGATCGCACGAAGCGCTGTGGCGATAATGCCATCATTACTTAATGCGTCAGAACCGATACTGTCTTTTAAATTTGGAATTCCAAACAAGATAATAGACTTTATGCCCAAATTTACGATAACTTCGCACTCTTTTAAAATTTCATCTAAACTCATCTGAAAGACGCCCGGCATAGAGTTTATCTCTTTTTTTATCCCCTTGCCTTCCACCACAAAAAGCGGATATATAAAGTCGCTTGCACTAAGCGAATTTTCACGAACCATGTCCCTTATTGCAGGGTTTATCCTAAGTCTTCTAAAGCGTTTAAACATAATTTTGCCTTTTATCTGCTAAAATATTTCATTTTATAAGTGTATCATAGTTGGAGTAAATTTAATATGAAAATCGAGATTTCAAACATTGCCAACCTGCCCTCAAGATTTGGTAAATACAAAATTAAAGCTTTTAAAGAGGGATTTAAAGAGCATTTAGCGATCTACAAAGAGCCTTTTGGCGATGTAACAAATGTGCGTATCCACTCAGAGTGTCTAACAGGAGATGCGATAGGAAGCCTAAAATGCGACTGTCGCGATCAACTTGAGGCGAGTTTAAAATTTATAGAAGAACATAGCGGTATGGTTATCTATCTTCGTCAAGAAGGTCGTAATATAGGGCTTTTAAACAAAATAAACGCTTACGCACTTCAAGACAAAGGGCTTGATACGATAGAGGCAAACCACCAACTTGGCTTTAAAGCCGACGAGCGAACATATGAGATAGTTGATTTTATCTTAAAACATTTTGGTATAACAAAGATAAATTTACTCACAAACAACCCACTTAAACTAATGGGGTTAAAGTGTGTAGAAGTCATAGCAAGAGTGCCGATCGTAATAGAGCCAAACGAATTTAACGAGGGTTATTTGCGTGTTAAAAAAGAGCAAATGGGACATATTTTAGATGAAAAATAGCTTGGTTTTGTCACCTGAATTTAAAGATAAAACAGTTAAATTTGCCGAAATTTTAGCCAAATTTAACCGCATACACAGCCTTACAAACTACAAAAATATAGACGAGCAAATTCTTGACAGCATAGCTCCGATAGAAATTTTTGACATAAAAGATGCTAAAGTAGCCATCGATGTCGGTAGTGGCGCCGGCTTTCCTGCGATATTTTTAGCAATGATAATGAACGAATGCGAGTGGCATTTGTTTGAGCCAAACGCTAAAAAATCATCCTTTCTAAGTTACGCAAAAGTTGCTCTAAATTTACAAAATCTCACGGTTCACAGCCAAAAGATCGAAAATTCTAATAAATTTCATGCAGACCTTATAACATCAAGAGCCTTGATGAAAACACCCCAGTTGATCAAAATATGCAATGGCTTTTATGATAAAAGCACAAAATTTCTGCTTTATAAGGGATCGAGCGTAAACGAAGAACTAGGCGATATAAAGGCTGAAATTTATAATAACAAAAACAGAAATTACATTTTAATGGAAAATATATGCTAGGAAAAATCATAACTTTAATCATCGTATTTGCGGTAATTTATCTCGTATTTTTTAAAATGCTACGCAAAAAAGACAGTGGGAATAAAGAAATAGAAAATTTCGTAGAATGCGACAAATGCAGCACTTTCGTCGACATGAAAAGTGCTGTTTTAAGCAATGGCAGATATGTCTGTCGTGATTGCATAAAGGCTAAATAATGCAACTTATCGGACATGAGCTAGTGGAATTTGAACCGCTATTTTGGACGCAAAGCACAAACGAGATGTCAAAAGATAGGCTAAATTTGTTTGAGTTTGATAAAGATCTCATAAAATTTGCAAAGCAACATCAAATGAACTTCGCCACCGTCTGCATAGACACCAAACAAGCTATCATAGCAAACGCTTGTGGCGCAAAATTTATACTTTGCCATAAATTAATCGCAAAAAATTTGTCAGATCTAGCACAATTTTATCTTTTTGACGCAAAAATAGCCTGCGTAATAACTCATGAGCACGAGCTTGAAGAGCTTGCTAAATTTGGCGTTGATGTTGCGATATTTCAGAAAGGGGTCGTAGGTGGAAATTTTTAAAACCTGTTTTTTAATGGTAGGGCTTGTGCTTCTTTTTATGTTTGTAGGAGCATGGATCGGTGGCGAACAAGGCATGATAATGGCATTTTTAGTGGCGCTTGGCATGAACTTTTTTAGCTACTTTTTTAGCGACAAGTTGGTATTAAAGCGCTATAACGCCATTGAAGTAGACGAAAACAGCGCGCATGGACTTTATGCCATCGTTAAAAGACTTTGCCAAAAAACAAGCATGCCAATGCCTCGCATTTACATCATACCCGAGCAAATGCCAAACGCCTTTGCCACAGGAAGAAACCCAAGCCACGCAGCCGTAGCGGCAACGGAAGGGCTTTTAAATTTATTAGACGAAAACGAAGTGGAAGCGGTTTTAGCTCACGAGCTAAGCCATGTACGCCACTACGACATCCTAACCGGAACGATCGCCGCAGTTATTGCAGGGGCGATCGCCATGCTTGCAAATTTTACTCAATTTGGCGCGATGAATAGAGAAAATTCACAGCGCAACAATGCTCTTATGATGATCATCATCGCGGTTGTGATGCCACTAGCAGCTAGCGTAATACAAATGGCTATCTCAAGAGAAAGGGAGTATAAAGCCGACAAAGGTGCAGCGCTAATGACTGGACACCCGGAGTGGCTAGCAAGCGCACTAAACAAGCTTGAAAACTACTCGCGCTCATATGCTATACAAAACGCCTCACCGCAAAGCGCACATATGTTTATCGTAAATCCATTTGGCTCATTTAAAGACAAATTCAGCGGTCTTTTTAGGACTCATCCAAGTACAAGCGATAGGATAGTAAGGCTAAACGAGCTAGCTCAGCAACTAAGCACAAGTCATAGAAATCACGGGGCAAGCGGCTTTTTTAGAAGATAAATTTATTGATTTTGCAGCAAAAGACAGTCAGCCTTTTTAATGCTATACTCAAACAAAAGCTTGCCAGTCTCAAAATAAAAAACATGTTCCATAATAATGTCTTGGTCAAGCATATCAAGAGCTTTTTTATCGGAGCAAATTTGAGTCAAGTTCATTTTTCTTGTTTCGCTTGCGTATTTTTCAAGCTCTTCTTTGTTAAATTTTGAGACCCAAGTCTTTTTTGTGTCATTAACAGCATATCTATAAAGCAAGACATCAGCGATATTTAAAAGGTCGTTTAAAACGATGTTTGAATTACATCTAAGCGGAAGAGCCTTTTTATATGCTTTGGCATAAATTTCAGCAGCTTCGTGGCTTGTTTGAGAGAGGACAAAATTTAAAATCACACATAGTAAAAAAACTACTCGCAACTGCTCTTATCCACCGATATATCAAAAAGATGTTTGTTGTTTAGCGTATAGCTACCATTTAGTTTTATACCTCTTTTTAGCATGACTTTTGCAATACTTGTAGCACAAATCGCACTTTTGCCGTTTTGATAGAATTCATTTTTAAGCCGTGCCACCTGTGCTTTTTTTAAATTTGAAATCTTTCTATTTGCGGTATCGTTTAATTTAAAATTTGCATTGACGTTTAAACCATCAATATCAAGCGAGTCTATCACAACCATCTCATCAACTCTGTATGGTAAATTTTGACCTGCTAGTTGTTTTATAAATTTTGGAATTTCTTCCGTTTTTAGACTTGATAAAATTTGTTCATAAATTTTAAGCTCGTTTGCGTTATTTGCAAAAGCCACCACTCCCAAGCAAATGGCAAAAAGAGCTTTTTTCATGATTGCCATTTTCTATCTATAAACGGCGAGAGCTTTGTTAAAACATCATAATTTATCGTATTAAAAAACTGCGCCCACACATTTGCATCATCAAACACACAAACCATCTCACCGCAATTTTCACAGCTAAAGCTATCCATCGACATCTTGCCAAGAAGCCGTTTGCCGTTTGCTAGCGTTAGATCTCCATCTCCCGTATATCGCAAAAGCCCGTCGCCATATCCAAGGTCATATGTAGCTATATTTATGTCGCTTGTAGCGCAAAATTTAGCCCCATATCCTACGCATTGACCGGCTTTTAGCACTCTTTGACTAATGCGCTGTGCCCACAGACTAAGAACGGGTTGCAAATTTAGACTATCGTTAAACTGCGCGTATCCATGCTGAGCGATACCTACACGAACCATATCATCGCTCATATCGCTAAATCTTTCAACTCCGGCTGAGTTATGAGAGTGAAATATCGGTTTTAAAAGTCTAAATTTATCACAAAAGGCGAGAATTTTCACCTTCGCCTCACTAAATTTTTGCTTTTGCACAAAATAATCCGCATTCATCTCGTCACTAGCCCTAAAGTGCGTGTAAGCACCCTCAAGCTTTAAATTTTTACTTAAAATAACATCAAAAGCACTATCAAGCTCATCTATACAAAGCCCGTTTCTATGCATGATCGTATCAATCGCAAGATGAATTCTAGTGCCGTCTTTGACGCTATTTAAAGCATAAATATCATTTATACCGTATATGAAATTTTGACTTTCGTTTTTATTTGGTATGTGAGAAAGGATCAAAATTTTATCAAAAAACTCACCTATCTCATGCGCCTCTTTTTCGTTTTTTACGGCACAAAATTTTATACCAAATTCCTTTGCAACAGGAGCTATAAGCAAAGCCCCGTGCCCATATGCGTTATCCTTTAAAACCAAGATAACGCGCTCTTTACCGCCCGCTTTATTGCAAATTTGTGTTAGATTATGTGTATAGGCGGATTTATTTAGACGAATTTCAGACATTAAATTTCACATCATAAGCGCTATATACGTCTGGTAGTAGCTTTCTAACAGCGTAGTCATACGCATAAAATTTGGCATAAATTTCTTTTAAATTTACATCTTTTGCTTTATCAAAATCAAAAACATCAGTATCACCCTTTTTAGGCACATTTGCATCTAATAACTCAAAAAATTGCGCTCTTGCGGCAAAAATTTTTTCTATCTTTTCCTTAACTTGTGCTTGTTTTGACTCTTCTTGCACGCTTACTCCTCTATTAAAATTTTCATATCGTCGCCGTAAAGTTTCACGTAAAGTGTTTTTTGTCCTTGAAATTTATATGTCGGCGTAGAGTAGTCCTCAAAAAAGCTTACTCTAAAAATATTCTCATTTTTTAAATTCGGATAAGGTGTGATGATAAGGTTCGAAAAAGCTATATTTTTACTCTCTTTTCTGGCAAATATCGCTCTTTTCATGCTTTGAAATTTATCCAAACTCATACCGTCGTATCTTGCGAAATTTTTATCGTAAAATTTTAGATAATTTTCTATATCGCTCTCACTCCATGTCTTTTTCCATCTAAAGAGCTTTGAAATAATAACAGCGATTTGCTCGGCACTTGCATTTGGCTTAGCATCTTCGTAAATTAACGCCAAAGAGCGCTTGTAATCGATGATTTTGTCGTATTGCATTAAAGTATCGTTCTCCATGGCGACACAGCCTTTTGTTTTAAGCTCATCAGTCCTCTCGCCATCAAGCGGATAACCATGTATCCATATGCCTCCGCCGTTTCTTTTTGCAAGTTTATCAAGTAAATTTGGGTAAGAAAGAGAAAATGCAAGCGGTCCAAGATATCTATCGCTAGGCACAAATCTTCTTGTTAGCTGATACACGCCAATCGGCGTCTTAAGGTCGCCCTCTATAAGCTTTTCACCGCTTTTGCCAACTATAACGCTAGTATCAAAAGTCTTCTTTAAAACACCGTCCGAGTAAGTAAATACGCTTAGTTTTTTATCTGTTTTATCAACCACCGTAAGCAAAATATCATTGTCATAGTAACCGTATTTTACGTCCTTGCCATCAAGCTTTTTAAGCCAATACTCTTTGCTTAAGATATTTTTTTCTATCTCTTTTATGACAGCTGAAATTCCATTTTTTAGGTAAATTTCTTCGTAGTTTTGAGCCCAAGCGGCCACCATGAAAGACACAAGTAATAAAAGCTTTTTCAATCTAACCCCATTAAAGTAAAAATTTAAAGCGTAATTATAGCCTAAAAATTTCACTTTTAAGCGTTAAATTTCACTTTTTAAGCTAAGCACTATATAATAAAACTTGCGTATAATGACATAAAATACAAAAAAATAATTTCACAAGGAGTTAGTTATGAAAAAATTTCTACTTGTTTGCCTTTTGTCGGGCGGTTTTTGTGCGAGTCTCTTAGCAGCTGATATTAGCGTTGAAAATTTAAGAGCTCGTCCTTCAAATATCGGTGCAAGCAATAGTGCGATATTTATGGACATAAAAAACAGTTCAAACGCCGATGTAAAACTAGTCGCTGTTAAATCAAGCATATGCAAAAGCACTGAGCTACACACACATAAACTGGTTGATGGCATGAAAATGATGACAAAGATAGACGACATAAATGTTCCCAAAGAAGGCATGGCAAAACTAGCTCCGGGCGGACTTCACGTTATGCTTATAGGGCTTGATAAACCGCTTGTTGACGGTGATATAGTTGATCTTGAAATGAGCTTTGATAACGGAGAAATACTAAATTTTAACGATATAAAAGTCATAAACAACTTCAGATAAACGCAGCTTGCGTTATTTAACCACATTTATGCAAATTTAGGAGTGTGTAATGAAAAAAATATTTGCTTTTTTGGTTTTTGTGCTAATAATCGGTGGAGCTGCTCTTTTGCTTCTAAAACCGTCAAAATACGACTTTAAGGCGTATTCTCCAAGCGGAGAAGTTAGCTTGCAATCATTTGAAGGAAAATATAAAGCGATATATTTTGGCTATCTTTTTTGTCCAGATGTTTGTCCTACTACGCTTTCACTGGTAGGCGATGTGCTAACTAAGCTAGATAGAAATGACTTTGAGCTAATCTTCATAACGCTTGATCCAAAGCGAGATAAGCCAGAAGACCTAACAATGATGGCTAAAAATTTCTATAAAGATGCAACTGGTCTAAAGCTACTTGACATTGACAAAGTAACGGCGAATTATGGAGTTAAATTTAAAGAAATTCCTATGCCAAATTCGGAAATGTTTTATACCGTAGCACACAGTTCATCGATATATCTAATCGACAAAAATGGTAAATTTTACTCTGAAATTTCAAATCTAACCACAGAAAATATCAAAGAAAACATCTTAAATCTTATCAAAGAAAGACCGTAATCAAAATGATAAAAATACATAAATTTCTTCTTACAACACTATGCGCTACGACTATGTTTGCTGAAGTTGCGACCATAGATGCAACACCAAAAAACATATCTGAATTTAAACAGATCATAGACATTAGGACACCTCCAGAATGGCACAATACGGGTGTAATAAAAGGCGCAAAACTTATTACTATGACAAATGACAAAGAGGGCTTTTTGATGTCATTAAAGGCAGCCGGCATAGACACAAAAGAGCCAATCGCGCTTATTTGCAGAAGTGGCGCAAGAAGTAGAGCTTTTGCAGAGTTTATAAATGATGATAACTTAAAGATCATAAACCTACATGGAGGCATGAGTTCACTCATAGCAAAAGGCTATCAAACCGTTTCGCCCAATCAATAAATATAAATTTTATGTAAAATATTTAAATTTAAATCGTATCATATCGTATAAATTTTTAAAGGAGAAAAAAGATGAAAAACTATCTTGACATTATAAATTTTCGCCATGCATGCAAAATTTTTGACGACACAAAAAAGATTAAAAGCGAAGATTTTGATTTTATTTTAGAAGCGGGTCGTGTAAGTCCAAGCTCGACAGGACTTGAGCAATGGGACTTTGTGGTGGTGCAAAACCCGGCACTTAGAGAAAAGATACGCAAGGTATCATGGGATCAACCGCAAATCACCACTTGCTCGCACTTGGTTATCATTTTAGCTAAAATTTCAGACATCAAAAGCGATAGCAAATACGTAGCTGATATGATAAACAGACGTCCTGATAAAACACCTCAAGAGCATGAAGCTAGAGTGAATTTTTACAAAAATTTCATCACAGAGAATTTTAAAGACGATGATGAGTTGTTGTTTCAGTGGTCACACGAGCAGTGCATGTATCCTGCGATAAATATGATGAATGCCGCAGCATCTCTTGGCATAGACAGCTGCCCGATAGAGGGTTTTGAGCGTGAAGAGGTTGGCAAGCTTTTAAATATCGATCCCAAAAAACACCGCGTAGCCATAGCTATACCGTTTGGATACCGCCTAAACAAACAGCCTGTTAAATATCGCAGAACGATGGACGACGTTGTTACTTGGATAAATTAATCTACTTAACGAGCCAAATTTCGGCTCGTTAAAAATCTTCAAAAATTTACTTTTTAAAAATTCAAACAATCATTAAAATAAGAACATAGCAAAAATAAATAAAACCGTATCAAAATGAAAGTTATTAAAAGTTATTAAAATGTGTTTAAATAGTCCAAATGGTGGAAGCGAGGGCTACCATATTATGTCCATATAATAACGTTATATAAGGATTTTAATAATACAAAATATAAAAAAGTCCGTTAATAAGTCCGTTAAAATAATTTTGCCCGCTTTATGGGATCGAATTTGCGGGATCGAACTTAGCCGCTAGATTATTTCTTTATCCCAACCATTTTCCCCGCTTGGCGAAAATGGTTTTTTCTAAAAAAATAATCAAAAAACTATAATTAAAGTGTAGTGTATTACCTTTTTTAAGTTTTTTATAAGTAATAATGCGTTATTATTCTCTTATCAAAACAAAAGGATAATAAAATGATACAGTATTTATTAAGCGCGGCAAGAGAGCACAACAAGGAGCTTAGCGAGAAAGAATTTATAACAAACGGCTTATACCGCGAGAGCTTAGAACAAATTGAAAAAGAACTTGAGCCGTTTATATTTGACGGCGAAGCTTGCGACAACCTTGCAGAGGGCTTCGTGAAATTTAAAGAGCTACTAGAACAAATCGAAAAAAAATCAGGCGGTGCGTTTGCGCTACTTGCTGCCGAAACTCTTTTGATGACCCCGCCTTTTGGTCTTGTGGCAACTAATGATAACTTGTTTTTCGAAATGGATAATTTTTATAGTGATCTTTGCTATGCCTCTACTGAGGCAGCAAGTGGCGGTCGAAACATCGCGGAAGCCAGAGAAAGTTTAGGAATTCCACAAGTAAAAGAGTTTCGAACAAATCTTATCTACGCCGGAAACCCGCAAAAGGGTCAAGTGTTTATTTGTGAGCTTGTTGTTGAAATCAAAAGCACAGGGGCAGTTTTCGGCTTACCATTGATAGATGTAAGGTTTAAAACGAAAACACTAAGAAAGATGGTCGGCGAAACAATGGTTGATGTAGTCGATAATGTAGAGATTTAAAATGGCTGGAGAAACAAAAATCAAAAAAGCCACCCTAAAAGAGGTAGCTGACTTCCTAGAGCGCCCATACGAAACCGTGAAGCGCTGGGATAAAAAGAAAAAGGTGGCGCTCCAATACGGAGTGCCTATTATAAAAGAGATAAGAGAAAATTCAGAAAAAAAAGAATACAATTCAAACACGGCTAGCATTTAATTTTTGCCCGCTGGGCTTTGAAACCATTATCTTAGAATTTTTAACCTTTTAGGTTTCGAAATTATTAATTTGATATTCAGGTTTTAATAGCTAGCCGTTTTACCCTATGGGTCTTGGGGGCTTAACGCCCCTACACCGCTTCCGCTCTAGTTCTCCAGCCATTGGCGTATATTTTCAAATTTTGTTTCTTTTCTATCAGCCTATTGTAATAGGTTATCTCGGACTTGTCATACTCTTTGTCAAATTTCACTTCGTCATAGCGATTTATCGCTGATATACTCGCCTCGCTCATATTGCCGTCATCCACTACGCCAACAACTCTTTGAGCGGTTTTAATTGCCGTTCTTATTCCGACATTAACTCCAAACGCGAATATCTCGTCCGCCTTTTTTTGGGAGTTAATATCATCGCCTTTTATCTTATCCCAGAAATTCACTCTGTAAAATTTAACTACCAAGTCTTGCAAAAAATCGTTTTGCATAAGGACTTTAGAGGCAGATTTTAAATCACCTTTTTTTACGTCTATCATAGTATGTACCATGCCCCACCCAGCCCAATTTGGGTGTGCCTTTTCATAAATGCCCATAAAGGTTAAGCCCTTTTCGGTTGGGTTTTGATGAAGTGCATTACTAGGATTATTAAACTCTAAGTCTAGTAGTATTTCGTATGATTGTTTAAAATTTGCCATTAAAAATTGTCCTTTTCATCTAAATTTCTTGGTATTGGTGGCACTTCATTGCCATATCCATACCCACGATAATCATCTTGCGGTTTATTAATTCTTGATTTTATGGCTTTATCTACCATCTCATTAGCCCAGTTTGCACCACGCCAAGCAAAAAAGCCACCAACTGCTACACTTATGCGATCAACTTGTGTAAAGTAAAATGTTGCTTCGTAAGCTAAGTAGCATAAAAACATCGAGCCAGCTATACCAGTGATGATATTTAATGCGTTGTGAGCATTTGACTTTTTAGGGTCTGCAAGATTTAAAAGCCCACCGATAAAACCCATTACAACCACCCAAAAAAATGGCTTATTTGTTAAATCCTCTAAAAATTTATTCATCGCCTACGCACCCTCTTAGCAAGGCTTCAACCTGTGCGTAGTATCTTGCTAGCTCTTTTGCACTTTGTAAGTTGTTTTGGTTATATGCTGGTTTAGCTGGTAGCTTTGCTTCACATTTTATCGGCACATAAACATCTTGAAATTTTGTCTGTGTGATGATTTGTGGCTTACTACTAGCACAACCACCGATTAATACAATCACTAAACATAGCAAGATTATAAAAGCTATCTTACGCACCTTTTGGCGTGTTTTATAAAGCTTGTATCTTAAAATTTGTGCTTCACTCATCGCCAAGCTCTTTAAAAAGATTTTCATAAAATTTTAGTTTGCTTTCGCATTTTGCATTATGTGCTGGTGTTTGTATGCGCTCATATTTACGCTCTAACTTAACTTGTAGCTTTTGTGCTTGCTTTTTTAGCATATCATTATCAAGGCTTATGGCTTTTAGCTTTGTATTTGTAAGTGTTATTCTACTTTCACACTCATTTAAATTTGCGTTTGATATTTGTAAGTTTGCCTCTTTGCTAACTAGGTTTAAACTAAGTTGTGAGTTTTGCTCTTTTAAGCTTTTTATCTCGTTATTTAGTTTTAAATTTACTAACCAAAGACCAAGCAACACACCAAGCAAACCACCAACTACTACAAGCCAAAATTTGTTATTTAGTAAAAAGTTCATTATTCTACCTTTTCATACGTCGCTTCAAATATGTCCGGCTTGCAAGGATAGATTTCACCTTTAACGCCTTTTATAATATAATCGCCGTTATCGGCGTGCATTACGCCTTCTAGGGTATGTATATCCGCCATTATTAGATGACTTGTATCTTCAAAAGGGCTCTCTGTCTCGTAGTCTTGGGGCAACAATGTTATTAGCTCGTTTTTATTGCGTGCCTCGATAGCCCAATCAGGGAAGTTATCCACGCCTAGTTTAAAAGCTTCGATTACAACCGGTTTCTTTTTGTATTTCATTTTTTGCTCCTTGTCTTATTTTATAATAACCACCACACTAACCCTACCGCACAAGCACCTATGACAACTCCGCCTAATATGCAATATACGATAAGACATTTAATTACATCATCGAAGTTTGGAACCATCTTACCCTCCATATCTTAACTTATGCCACGCACGGCACGCTAGGTAAAAGCACCATACTTTGATTTTAGAGCAGCCAAGCTCGGTCATCATCTCACGCAAAACTTCGTCCGCCTCTTTGTACCTTTCTTTGTCGCACAGGTAGTCATGCACCACTATCGCCGAAAGATATTCGGGGCTATTTGGTGGAAATACACTCCAAAAGATACGTGGTACATTTGCGCCGTTTGTCTTGTATGCTGCTGGAACTACGATATTGCCGTACTCGTATGACTCGACTAGCTCAAACCTATCTTTTGAGAAAGGTTTGAGTATGGGTCTTTTGATTTCATTCATTGCTTGCTCCTTGTTCGTTAGACGGTTCTATTTGTGTAGAAGCTTCGGGAAGCTCGAGACGCGGCATATCGCTCATCGCTCTTGCGATATTTTCTTCGCTTATCTCTAGCTCACCTTTTTGCACCTTTTCAAGAATTCCGTAGCAGTATGTATAGACGTTCGAACGCCACTTGAAAAAGGCTACTCCCTCATCGTAGAAAGGATTTGGCATAGCCGCATAGCTTGCGGCGGTTGCTATGTTGTCGTATCCTTTTTCGTGTGCTTTTTGATTTAGAAGAGCGTCTACGTCCGAAAGGAACTTAGCTTTTACTTCCTCAAGTGTCGGCTCTTTTGGTTTGTTTAGCTCTTCGAGTTCTTTTTGAGTGAGTTTTTTTAGCCCTAGTTCTTTTATCTTTGAGTTTAGAAATTCACTGCTTACATCATCGTCATAAGCGTAGATTTCATTGTTTTTGTTTTTGTAGTGTTTCATTGTTTTGTCCTTTATCTTAATTCAAGCCATAGAGGTATTGTTCCTGCGTTGATTGCTGCAGAGTATGTGGAGCCGGGAGGTATTATCGCACAAAGTGATATGATCTCTGATGCTGATGTTGCGAAGTATTGGAGCGGTTTTCCATCTACCGTGAGTATTCCGCCACAACTGCCTGTGAGTGCAGATGTTCTTAGGGAGATATAAATAGGTCTACCTGTAGTGTTGGTATATGTTATACCCGGCTTTCTGTCTTTGGTCATATCTTGCCAAGCTTGGTCTACACCTATACTTTTGTTTGCCTCTATGGCTTCTTTCACCGCTTTTTCGGTTACGGCTACATCTTCGGCATTACCGGTAATTGAGTTTTTTAGCTTTGTTATTCCAGCCTTTGCTTCTGTGGCGTATGGCGTGTCGTCTATCTCTGATTGCGTGGCTTCTTTGACATCTTTGGCTTTTATAAGAACAACTACTGAACTGTTTGTTGGTCTTGTTTCATCACCACCAGTTTCACTGGTAGGGTTATTCAATGTTAAAGATTGGTGTCCATACCAGTTGCCACTCTGTGTGCCTATGTTTCCTCTAGATGTATAAAAGTTATGACTATGTTTCTTTATTTCATCTTGCTGTAGCTCGCCCAAAGGCAACGCATTCCCGCCTACGCTTCGCATAAATCTACCATCGTTGAATGTGGGGATATTGAAACTCTCTCCGCTTCCGCCGTATGTATAGCCTATGACGGCAAAGAGTTCGGCATACTCTGATTTTACAAGGCTTCGTCCGTCGCAAACAAGAAAACCCGAGGGCGTATGGCTTTCAGAACTCCAAAGCAGGTATGAGCCAATTTTGAGCCCGTCGCTTATTTCGGATTTTAGGGCGTATTCATTAGCACTTACTCCGCCAAGTTTTGCACTATTAGTTGCCGTGGCGGTGATGTCTAGCTTTGTATCATCTGTTATCGTTATATCTTTAGTGCCGTCAAAAGCTACTCCGTTTATGGTTACGGGAGTTGCTAGTTTTGACGCACTTGCTGCATTTTCGTTTGAATCTAGCTTTTTGTCTAATTCATTTTGAACAGCTGTAGATATAGGTTTGTCTATATCCGGCGTATTATCTACCTTGTCTATGCCTAGAGTTGTTTTATTTGTCGAGGATGTAATTAGCTCGTTTGTTTTTGCGGAGCTATATACCGTTGCTGCGCTTACCATATCATCATTTACTAGACCATTCGTGTTTATGCTGATCAGGTCTCGTAGCTCGTTTTCTACCCTTTCTTTGGTCGCAATGAATTCTTCTTTGCTTTCGTCGTATTGGGTTTTATTGTCGGTTATATCGGCGTTTAATTTGCTTATATCATTTCTTAAACTGATCGTGTCGTTAAATGCGATTAAAAATTCCTCTACTTTTTTATATATTTCCGTCTTAGTGCTATTTACCTCGACAGCCGTCGCACTATTTTCGTCGCTTATATCGTCTATGGTAGTTTTTAGCTCGTTTAACCTATCAAGAAGAGGCGTAAACTCCGGGTAAGTGTTAAGAAAAACGGAATACTTAGAATTAAAGTCTGACGCTTGAACGTCTAGTGCCTCTTTTGCAGCTAGAATATCTTGCTTTATGTTCGAGACATCATTTTTTGTTTTTGAGATTTGTGCCCCTATTGCCCTGACACTATCTAAGTTTATATTGTTTATTGCTTCTTCAAGCGACGTAAGCTCATTTAGTAAAAACTGCAAAGCTTCTAATTTTTCAGCCCCAAGTTTTAGTTCATAGATTGATGATGGCATTATTTATCCTTTTGTAGTCCGCTATTTTTTATTGTTTCTTTGGATGATATAAGTTTTTTGCTAATCTCTTTAAATATCTTTAGCAAATCTATTTTTGATAGTTTTTCTGCGTTTTTTAAAGCTGTTATAAAACCACTTTCATTCATATAGATTTCCTCTTCCATCGTTTGCGATATACTCTGAGATATTTTCAAGTGCCAAAGATCTGTAAAACTCATCTTTATTGATGATAAAAGCCACGTAGTTTATGACCGCATAAGTTAGGCTCTCATCTATCATTATGTGTTCGTTCTCGTTGGCAAAATTTGGTTTATCTGGGTAAGTTATATAAAAACCGTCCTCTAAGTGCCTATACACACGCCCACCTTGTTCGCCCCTTATTAGCTCACTAGGCACGCACTTATTAGCCACATACAGCATAGCTTCTAAAAATATTTCAGAGAGTATCTCATCAGACGGCAAAGCCCTACCGCTCGCCGTCTTTATTTGTAAGATTTCCTTAGCTCTTACGCTAGTCATACTTGCTCGCTTTTTAGTCCCACACCGATAGCAAAGGCATTAGGGTTACGCACCTCTAGACAACACTCGGTGTAGTAGCGCTTTTGCTTTGCGGTTTTGCTTGTCGGAACATCCTCGATAGTAGTCGGAATAAATAGCCCGTTTTTCGCGTAGCTAAAATCCCCCGCGATTAGCACGTCAGCTAGCCCAAATTTACTACTTAAAAAGCGGTGCATTCTAAAATTGACTTTACCGAAATCAGTATCCAGGCTTACCACTTTTGCCTTTAGCGCGGTTTCGTTGCTAAATTGACGCGTTGCTAGCTTATTGATCGCGGGTTTTAGCGCAGCACCGATAAATATGTCTTTTGGTGTCGCCCCACTGTCCCAAATTTGCTGTAAAATTTGATGCAAAAGCGTCTCGTTAAGAACAACCGCGTCGCCTTTCCAATCCCCCGTGCTATCAAAAGCCAGCACATTGCCACGCTTGCCCCCACTAAATGTAGTTGCTCCATTTGCCACATAGTGGAACAACCCCGCCATTTCTCCTGCCTGCATATCTGTTCTTGCCGTAGACGCCTTGAACACGCTCTTTTTAACGTCTGCATCGCGGCCCAAGCCAAGCAAGGCATACTCTATATCGAGTTTATGCTCTTTTGCCTTTTTTGTTGTTTCATGCTCTAGCTCTTTGCCACCGTAAGTTCTAGCTGTTTGCATGGTCTTTGATACGCTAATATCTGTTGTTAGGATTTGAGTATCGTTGCTTAGCGATACTTTTGTGCTTTTGCCATCTCCCGTGAAGTCACTTATCTCCACTTGAGCGTTTTTCTTTGGTGTACCGATAGTATCGGTTATCCAGCTATGCTTTATGCCTTTTACCGGACTTGTGCCGATTAGGCTTAGCATAGGTGTTTCGTCGGCACCTATCATTATGATTTTGTTGTAGACTGATGGAATTAGCCCCTCACGTTTGGTTGCGGGCGATTGATACCCTGTTGAAGTTATCGCCATATTTACTCCTTTTTTTAAAATTTGTTAAATTATGGCTTAAGTGGCTGTCTCAAATCCACCCTAATTTGGGAATTTTGTATAAAATTTGACGGGTTTTGAAAGTTTTATCTTAAAAGCGTATCATCATTGCTCATCAGCGTCCCAGGTTCAAGCCCTATGTCGTATTCATCTTCTATTGTGTAGAATTTTCTAACTATCACGTCCGAGTTTTCTTCTATCTCATCAAGCGATGAGTAGTTTTCATATTCGCCCTTTTGCGAATTATCAACCATGTCTTCATCGACATAGTTGTTGCTTTGCCTAAAAGCCCCGTTTATATCTTTGATAAGACCAAATCCTTTTGCCCCTATGCCTACTATATCAAGCGCCCTGGTAAGCCAGTTTTGACTTCTTGCAAATACATTTGCATGAAGTGCCTCGCTAAAGCTCATATGCATTACACTTTTTTGCCCAAATTGCGAGGCAACCTCTTTTGTTCCGCTATTTAAAACGCTAGAGCTTAAATTTGATCCTGCCGCGCTTGTCGCGCTTGTGCTACCGCCTACAGCCCAGCTTTGCACGGCTACTCCGTTGTATAGGCTAGCAGTTGTTGTTGCAGTCGCGCCCGTTCCTCCGCTTGCGCTAATGGTTTGAGACGGTAGTGTTGAAGCCGCCGCAGTTTTTGCCCCGGATGAGAAAAATGCATTGATTGAAGCACCAAGAGAAAAAACTACTCCTATGATACCTATTTTTTTGCCCAGCCTCATTCCTCTTTGCGAATTTGATCCAATCCCCATCAAGGCTACACCAACACTGATCGCGCTCAGTCCTATCCCAAGCGCCGTAGCTATGCCTACTATGCCACTACCGGCAGCTACTCCAAAGGCAGACGCACTAACACTAGCCACGGCTGAAGTGGCGCTACTTGCAGCCACACTAGCGGCGCCGGCAGTCATAATGGTAGCTGCCATAATGATTATCGCTCCTATAGGTGCGAGTATACCAAGGCCTTTGTTTTCTTTGATGATGAGTGTGTAGTTTTTGCTCCATTCATCAACCCATGTTCTTACGCTCATCACGGGATGATTATTTTTTTCATAAAAAATCGGCATAAAAAACACTATAGCATCGTGATACTCATACCCCATACCATTATCGCCGCCGCGACCTGTTACATATGGTGGTATGTATACGATAGCATATCCGTCAGCCAAAAACCATGCATATCCGCCGCTATCTATAGGGTATATCCTTTTGATTTCTGTCCAACTATTTTGCATGATCGGATCATTGAAATTATATGTTTTACCTTTGTATACATAGCCGGCATAATCCTTGCTTGTGGCAATTATTTTTACTTCCGTGCCGACTTCATACCCGTCATTATTTACGATGCTACTTGTCTGTGTCCATTCGTATATACTCTGTTTGAGTGTTACCCCCGGTATGCTACTTCTTTGATTTGTGACGATATTTACCGTATCGTGATATATCCCATCTTTTGGGTTGCCATTATAGGGCTTGTATGGATTTTGTCCTACAAAAAGCTGATTCAGCCCTAGGTCATACCCGCTATCTTTATTGTATGGATTTCTGCTTGGCGTTTTTATGTCATACCTTAAATAAAAATACGCCTCTTCACCATTTGGCAGCGCTCCCCTTATTTTATCAAACGCTCTTGCTTTGCGAAGTAGTTGCAGATGTAGGAGTTCTAGTATCTTTGTAGCTGAGCGCGTCTTGCTAAATAGTATGTTTTTTGTTTGCTCAACAAGATCGCCGATGGGGCGATATAAGTGCTTTGTCATACGCTTACCTTACAAATTCATGGCGTAATTTTATCTATTGCGTTCAAAGCCTTTGTCGTCATGTCAGTAGGAGGGACAAGCCCGCCCGCCGTATATCCAAAAACAACGTCTTTTAGTATCGTGGCTTCTTGAATTCTTAATTTGTCGTCATAGTGTCTGATTTCTCTCTCTATCGCCTCTATGCTTTTTTCTTCTTTTTTCTTTTGAGCATCGAGCAGGTTTGTTCTTGCCTCATTAAAGGTTGCCTCTTTGTCGGCTAAAAGCAGTCTTTTTTCGGCAAGCTCCAGCTCTTTGGCTTTTAGGGCAAGGTCTACCTTTAGATTTTGTGCCTCTTGTTCCAGCCTTTCGTGTTCCACTAGGATTTGTAGTGCTATTTGCTGGCTCGAGGTGGTTACTGTTTGCGTCATCGCCACAAGGGCGTTGCACATAGTTTCAAAGTATTTTTCGTTTTTGAGCCCAAACTCATCGTGGTATTTTTTGAGCTCTACTGTAAATTTATCATACGGAGTGCCACTATCCATAGTGTTGGCTAAAACCTGCGTGTATATCTCGCCGTATGCTTTCTTTCTCTCATCCATTGTTGCCATTTTAGCTGCCTTTCTTTTTTAAATTTTCTTTTATTCTTTTGATAGAGGCGTTTAGGATACTGACTTTGCTACTCACGCTTATATCTTTGCTTTCTAGCGTCTTTTGCATTATCTCGCCGATTTTTGGGTTGTCGTTCATCTTTGAAATTCTTTTTATTGCTTCATCTTTCGGTAATTGTGGTATAATGTCGTTAGACTTTGCAGAACGTGATTTATCACCAGCCTTGCTCAGCGATTCTTTATCGGACTGAGGTGTAGAGTGCGGCGCCTCTACCTGCAAAGGTTGATTGTTTTTTTGTAGCCTAGATAGCTCATTTTTATTTGAGCTGGTTGTTGCGTGTCCTATTTTGCCACTTTCTTTTACTACTGCTATTTTCCCAATCTTGCCATTGTTAAGTTGTTTTGCTATTAAAGCCATATCATCATTGTTATTCTTAAAAAAATGTGTCGGATTATCCTTTATCTCTTTTATTAGCCTAAACACATCAGCCTCACTTTTAAACATTTCAGGGTGTTTTATGGCTAGGCTTTTTAAGTTTGCTACCCACTCATCATTTAACACACCACTTAAGTCATTTATCCATTTTTCTGGCTCAAATTTTTGCTCGGCGTATTGATACTCTTTGCCCCTACTAATTTCTGCGAAATTTTGACTAGTATCCTGTGCTTTTAAAAACGCATTTAGCCCCTCTTTTGTTGCACTCTTTAAAGATTTTTTGCTTTTAATTTCACTTTGTGGTATAATACTTCTATCAGCATCTAGCCTTTTAGCTGTTTGTGGGACACCTTGGCTAGTGGGTGCGTTCCCACCCCATACAATATCTCCTTTTAGTATATTTTTTAAGTCGGTATTTTTTATTGGTGTTGCCGTTATCCCTATAAAATTCCCTTTATCGTCCTCTACAACACTTAAAAATTTTACAACCTTGTCTTTACTGTCTACAAAAGTTTTAACAAATCTGTATCTGTCGCCATCTTTTACTATAAACAAAGGGTCTTCTAGCGTTGGCTTTACTAGATTAATATACTCTATCCTTCTTTCAAAATCCGATTTATCGGCTAAGTGATTTAACATCTTTACAAATGAAATCTTACTCTCAAAGATAGGTGTTTTTATGGGCTTCGAAAAGTCCCTAACGACCCCTAAAATATCAGCCTTAGGGTCTAGTTTTAAAGCCCATTCTTTGTTTTTTGATACATCTTTTACAATTTGCTTTATGTGTTCCTCGTTTAACCTAGATGCCTCTTGTATTCTTCCGCCAAGCTCATCTTTTACCGCCTTTGTCATAGCCTCAGCCATTTCATCGCTTGCGCCGCTTCTTTTTACGGCTTGTTTGAAGTATCCCAAGTCTTGATTTGCCTTTAAAGCCTTAAATCCCTCTTTCAAGTGATATTCAAAAGCTCCGTCATCGCCCCATTTGCCTATGTATTTAAAGACCGATTGTTTTAGTTTGTTTATAGCCACGGACTTAAGCATCCCCTCGGGGGTTTGAGCGATACCCGGGCGAGGTCTTGACGGGGCGATAAATTCCTTTTCAATATGGTTAAATATCGTAGCAAAGTCGCCCCTAGCATTTGCAAGATTTATCAAAGCGTCTTTTATATCTTGTGCTTCTTTGCTCTTAAAATTTATTTTTTGTAAATCCTCTTTTAGCCCGATACCATCTAGTAGTTCCGTTGGGTTTAGCTTGCCTCTTGTCGCTATGCGTGAGTCAAACAACGCCGTTAAAAGCTCAGTTTCAAATTTGGCTAGTTCGTCCTTGTTTAGCTCTTTTGTAAAAGCGTGCAAAACGTCCGCTTGTGATTTTTCGGCATCAAACACGGCTTTTAAAATCTCATCACTACTTGCGTTACCGTCAATTATCTTTTTTAAAAGCGGATTATCTTGTAAGTTTTTCATAGCGGAATATTTATTTAAAGCTTCTTTGTAGTAAGACTTTAGCCCGCTATCGCCTATAAGGTTATCTATCGCATTATCTATCACTTTACCAACCGAGGCTGTATCGATAATGGTGTTATAGGAGGGGTTTTTATTAAATATCCTTTGCGCATATTGATTAAAGTCCGTCTTTAGTTTTCTTAGCTCGTCAAAACTAAGTGGTATATCTTTTAATGTTTCTAGGCTTTCGATTAGCTGTGACGCCTCAGGCGACTTTGCGTCAAAGGTATTCATCCCTTTTAGCATTGCGCTTTTTGCCTCGTCTATCGCATTTGCGTTTAGCGTTGTGGTTTTACCTTGCATGGCTTGTGATATTTCTTGTTCCGCCCTTCCAAAGTCATCGCCTACTCTTGCGTAGTAGTCTTTAAAATTTTGACTTAGCTCGCCCTTTACGCCTTTTGGGAGAACCTCTCTTACGGCATTTACGTCAGATTGTGCTAAATCCGCTAAATTTCTAGCCCCTTGCCCTGTCGCATCGCCCCTTAGTGCGTTTATGACACGCCCAGTCATCTTGCTATCACTTAGCGACAAATCCACCAGTTCGCTTTGCGCAGCATTTACGCCCTTTGCATTATTTATAGCATTTGAAACATCATCTAGTTTTAGTTTTTGAGCTGTGCTAGCTAGGTGTTCCTTTATAAAATTTATCGGCTTATTTAATACTCTTATATCGGTAAAGTTGCCGTTATCTACATTGTATCCACCGACATTCTTAGCATTTTGTTGCATTAGCTCAGCCTCATCGCCCGCTATCGCTTTGGCTATGTTTTTCGCACCGCTTACGTTCGCACTAGGCAGCCCCTTTATTGTATCCTTAGCTACTCCGACAATTCCAAAATCACTAAGTTTTGAGGCTAAATCAAGTCCTTTATTGGCTACTATCTTTGCGGGTTCTTTTAGCACTTTTGCACCAGCACCCACTCCCATTAGTGCGCCGCCCGCCGCCAAATCATCGCTAGCGCCCTCTAACGCACGCATTAAAAGAGCTTGCGGGTCTATTTTTTCATTTATATTCTCAGCTCTATTTGCATAGTCTATACCAGCTCCCGCACCAGAGCCAAGCGCACTTGATAGCATTTTTACAGGGACGCCGCCCGGCAATAATGCACCGGCAGCCCCTCCCATTATTTCGCCCTTGTTTGCCGATATTTGATTTGTAAAATTTGGTGTAGCATCTAGCGTGTGTATTTGTCCGTTTTCACCGGTTTTACCAAAGTATATTTTATCGCCCTCTATTATTGCACCTAAATCATACCCACGATCTTTGGCTAGCTTATCATAGGTTTGTGCTAGCCTCTCATTGTTTGCCGCCCTACTCTCATCACTTTGTGCTAGTGTTTTTATAAGCCCTTGGGTGTTTTGTGCTCTTGCAATGTCGCTTTTTATCTTATCGGCATCGCTAGCCCCCGTGCCATAGTCGCCAAATACGCTATCTTCCCATATTGAATTAGCCGTGCGTTTCACGCCTTTGCCAAAACTTTTTACGCCCTCGCCAAAGTCTTTTGCAACCGCTATTGCATTTTCTACAAAGCCGTCCGGTGCCTTAGGTTTATTACTGACGATTGGCGCACTTGGTATAGGTTTGCCGTCTATGCCTAAATTTTGACTTTTAAAGTATTCTTTTTTAGCATACTCTTTTATTTGCAAAGGGGTTAGCCCTTGGCTTGTTAGCTCATTTATTTTATCTTGCCCTAAAAAACTTCTTGCGTTCATTACCAATCCTCATCTAGCGGATTTATACCACCGCTGTAATATCCACCATTCTCGTCCATTTGGTCGTGAAAACTCTGTGTTTGTGTTTGCTGTTGCGCTCTTTTTTTAAATTGCTCTTCTACCGAAGATGTTTTTTGCCCCGTATCGGCTCTTTTTTGTAAAAACGGCGTTATCTCTTTTGGTAGTCGCTCTATTAGTTCGTTTTTTTGCTCCTCTAATAGCTTAACCCCACTATAATTTCCCTGTGCTTCTAACATTTTTATAACTTCATTGTATGCACTTAGCTGATTGTCTATGCGTGAAGCCACCCCAGATAAAGTAGTGCTAAACAGCGTATTTACAGGAGTTATTTGTTTTAATGCGCTTATCTTGGCTTGATTGCCCCCGCCCTTTGTGTATGCCCTCTCCATATCGGCGATCGCTTCAGCGTCGGCATAAAGCCCGGCTATGGCATCACTATTTAAACCCAATGCTTTCCCAAGTGGAGCGGTAAGGTTATCAATGCCACCGCTTATTTGGCTCTCGTTTGCAACCAAATCATTAGCGTAAGGCACATATCTATCGAGTAGAGTTTTAGCATTATTTAGCCTATTTTGAGTGCCAACGGGCAAATTTTTAAGTGGATTGGCTTGCAGTTCTTGCGCCGCTTTTGCCTCCGCCTCTCTCATTTTCACCGCATTAGGATTTAAAAATGCCTCCTGATATGCGCTTATAACTTGCGGTGAAGCATTTTCTAGCTCTTTTGGCAAAACTCCGCCCATTTGATTAAATAGCATAGTTCTATTTAACGCCTCTTGCGCCGCTTTTGCCTGTACCTCTTGCTGACGCCTTAAATTTTCGTTCTGCTGAGACTGTAAAATCTGATTTTTATACCACTGGTTAAACGCTCTATTCTCGTTTTGAGCTTGTATCTGTGCGTTTAGCTGCTGCTGTTTTAGCGCGTAGTCTCTAGCGTCGGCTTCTTGCTTAAATTTAAATTCCCTCTCGCTATTTTCTTGCTGTGTCTTTCTCCACGCCTCAGTAGCATTTAGCACATTGGCGTTATGTGTTTCTTGTGCCTTATTCGAGCGCTCTTGCTCGTCTAGTTTCATCTGATTTTGATTTTTCTCGACATTTGTCTTATAAATATCCCAAAGGGAGCGACCTACCGCCCCCACCGCGTCTATCATATTTGTGTTGTAATTAAAGGCTACACGATTTGGGTTAAAATACGCCATCTTTAAATCCTGCTATAGCTTGATTTATTCCAAGCGTCGTATAAATTTTGCTCGGCTCTGTTTTGCCTGTCTATCTCTCTTTGAGATAGCATTTTGTTAAAGTTATAAGCGTCCTCTTGTATTTTTAGAGCCTTTTTAGCCTGTTTTTGCTGATTATACGCACCATAAAGCGCCCCGCCTGTTCCTGTTGCTGTTAGCCAGTTTGTGGTGCCTGCTTTGTCAGTATTTCCTAGCCAATCCCATACGGTGTTGCCTGCTTTTTTTAAAAACTCAAAAAAATCCATCTTGTCTCCTTTATACTAGCCCTGCCGATTTTAATATTTGTGCTCCGATTTCAACATCATCTACCTCTTCGCCGTTTTTGAGCTTATCAAACACACCTAGCTCCCCACCTGCTTTATCCGCACCTAATATCGGGTCAGGCTCCGAGGTTGGCTTTGCTACATTTATCATCGCCATCGCTACTGCTTTCCAGCCGTTGTAGTCCTCGCCAAGCAAATTTAAAAAGCCATTTTTCTCAGCCCACTCTCCTAGCTCCTCAGCCTTTATGGTAGGAAAGTCTTTATTAAATGTGTCAAGATTTTTATTAAAGATCTCTTGTCTTCTGGCCATCTCTTGCGCTTGCGCTTGTTGCTGTTGTAAAGCATTTAGTTGCTCCCTCATCTGATTTATATCAGTTAGCCCTAGTTGCTCGAGTAAAGTTTGCATCTCGGGTGATAAAGCTTGAGCTTGCGTCTTAACCTGTGCTTCTTGCTCAGCCTTAGCTTGTTCCGCCTTTTTAGCCTCTATACCAGCCATTGCATTTGCTATCATTGATTGCAGGCTTTGAGCTGTTATGCTTTGGTTGGCACTTGCGCCGTCATTGTTTGCAGCCTCAGCGCCGTTTGGCTCGCCTGCGCCCTCGCTAGGCACAGCAACTGTATTATCTGCCATCTCCTCGCCACCCTCTACATCGCCTAATAAACTTAATATTGCCTCTTGTTCTGTCATCTTTTACTCCTCATTTAGATTTTCGTTGTCATTGCCAGCGTAGCTCTCAAAGAAATTTATAAAACTCTCCACCAGCTTCGCACTCTCTATCGCTCTTATTCTTTTTTCATTTTCTAGTTTCTCGTTTTGTGCTGAGTGCATAAATTCAGCATACATAGCGCTCATTAGCACCAAAAAATCTAAAAACGCTCTATTGCTTAAAAGCCCTATTAGCTCCTTATTCTGCCCCATCTTGTCTATTTTGGCCATAAACAGCTCTCTTTGTATATCTCTTAACACTTTTTCTCCTTTAAATTTGATTTTACACGCATAATAGCTTTTGCTCTAATTTGTTTGTTTCACCTATGTATTCGCTTGCGTTTTTGATGCCATAAAGCGGTAGAAGCTCTAAGAGTAGTTTTTTACTAGCCTCTTTCATCATGATAGCCCCCTCTTGGTCTCCTATTTGTAGGCACATGCCAAATTGAGCATTTATGAGACCGCCCACATCCATTAGTGATTTCTTTTGCACCTCTTTATTTAGCGCGCCGATGCCTGTATTTAGGTTTACCCTAAAGCTTGGCACTTCGCCCCTGTTAAAGCCAGCGAAAAATATCGGGTCGCCATACTTCCACACCAAAAACGCCAACCGCTCAAATATTGGTTCAAAGAAGGTTTCATTAAAGGTCCTTATGTAGCCTTGCAATCTTACGCTTCCCTCGTTTGCCATTATTGAAGCCATTGTCGCCGTTTCTTTTCGCACTGTTGTAGCTCCGTTTTGTTGAGGACTTACGCCACTTACCTCGCTCATCTCATTTTCAATTACTTGTAGGCTAGCCATTGCTCCGCTTATGTCGCCTGTTGGCAAAGGCACTATACGAGACGGCTCGTCAGCATAGATTGGCGCTCCGACACGCTCCAAATCAACTCTACTTACTTGCATACTTTTTGGCACGATTAGCTTCCGTGCCGTTTGTTCTCTTATCACGTCAATGATTGAGTTTCTAGTTACGTTTATCTCGTCTTGCAAAGGCATCATCGAAGCAAGCGCCGGCTCACCGTAAGCGCAAACATAATCATCCTCGTCCATCGCTTTTACTTGCGGCAGCATATATCCAAAGACAAAAGGCTGTCCGTCTTTTAGCTCCACTTTGTCCCTTAGAAGCGAGCTTTCAAATAGCGTGCTTACATACCATTTACCGCTCGTCTTTTCGTAGATTTCATAAAGCTCAAAACGCTCATACTCTTTGGCTTCGTAAAAGCGCTCGTCTGCTTCTATCTTGAAAATTTTGGCTTTCGCGTATCTTTTGATGTCCTCTTTTGTGAGGTAGATTTTATGCACGATGTAGTTTATGTTGTCTATGTTCTTTGCCATAGGGTCAAAAAATATCTCATCAATAGCCACCTCGTCGATAGCCACCCTCTCGCCACTCCAATACACCTTTACGATACACGTCGGACTGAACGAAGCTTTTAAAAAGATAGGCGCAAAGACCTTGTATAGATTGACGAAAGTAGTGTAGTGGTCTATCGCCTCTTGCCACTTATCTATGACATCATTTGTTGAGTTTATGTAGGGTTCAAGCTTTGCAAATTTGTCATTGTTGAAATATGTCTCAGTGAGCCCATCGTAAATCCTCTTAGCTTTTGAGTTTAGCTTCGGTATGAAATTTCTTGATTTGTTTCTATCCTTTAGGCTTTGAAGCTGCATTTCTTCCAAAAACAGCAAATACGCACTATTTAGCTTCACAAACGCTGGGCGATACTTCTCAAAGCCATTTACCGCGAGCTGCTTTAGTTCCTCAAGATAAGCCACTCTATCTTCATTCATTTTCACCCCTTAGCCGATAATATGTAGATTTGCTAATATTTAAAAGTTTCTCAATTTTTTTACATTTTACCCCTCGCTTGATTAACTCTTTTGCCAGTCTTGTTTTATGCGCCTTTGTTGGCATTTGCTTTACCCCTTTCGTTAGCTCGCATATCAAAACCATCACGCTTAGCTTTATCGCCTCATCATCAAGTTTCGCGATAGCCCTTATCGTTTCAGGTTCTATTCGCGCATAAATATACTCAATCTGCGGTGTCAAATCCACCCTAATTTGGGAATTTTTACCATCCGCTATCATATTCATCCGCTCTTGAAGTGATTATTTTTGGCAAAACCGGGTCAAAATAAGTAAGCGCCAAAGCGTCCGCCAGGTCTGGGCTCACCCCGAATTCTTTCTTAATTGTTTCTTTTGGCAATATTGCGTATCTATCCTTTTTGTCGTAGATATACTCTATCATTTGCAACTGTTTTTTGAGCTTTTCGTTTGCTGGTATTGAGAGTAGATGAAATTTGTCTCGCAGTGTGAAAAACATCTCAGCTCTTTTGTTTGGGTATTTGCGCTCATCGCTTGCCTTGAAGCTAGCCTTTGCCTCTCGCACTATCCCGCTTAGCCCCAGATCGCAAAGTGTGTCGTAAGTGCCGGCGCCTATTCCTACGGTGTCAATGAAAATCGCGTCGGGCTTTGTTTCGCTTCTTTCGTATTCGCCCATTACCACCCTTGCCAGCTCGGTTACGCTATTTACGCGGTATTCTTTCATCTCCTCTATGTGGTTGCCTGCTCTTTTGCAAAGCACGCTTTCATCATCGCCCTCGCGTGCTACATCTAGCCCCCACACTATGACGCCTTGCGGCTCGTGTATGTGCGGCGCACCAAACGCCCTTTCTATCATCGCAAGCGTGAAAAGCGCGTTTGTCGTAGTGTCAAGAAACTCGCCGTATATCTCTTGGCGGACTACATCGCTCTCCGCTCCGCCAAGCTCGGCGATAAGCTCGTCTATCTCGTCTTTTCTAAGCAGTGGATTTTCAAAGCTAGAGATTTGATAATTCACCCAATCTTTCTCGTTTCTCATTCCCCTCATTGCCAAATCATAAAAGCGGTTTTTGCCCTTTGGCACACCGCCGATAAAGGCTCTTGATGTTGGATAGTCAAGTAGCATAGGGCGGATTGCGTTGTCCCAAAGATAGGAGTTTTTCAAGATTATGCCAGCCTCATTCAAAATCACGATGTCATAGCCAAACCCCTCTATGTTTTGCGGTATTTCAGCCGAACGCATATCAAGCCAAGCTCCGTTGATGTTGAGTTGCTTGTCTTGGTAGTTGAATTTCCACATACTAGGTGGCAGCTTCTTAAGTTCAGGCAAGAAGTAGCGCTCATAGTAGCGCTTCAAGTTTGTGTTGATTGTATCCACCCAAAGTATCTTTTTGCCCTCTAGCAGCCACTCTATGCAAGCGTTAGCAATGCCCTTGGTAAAGCCCACGCGCCGCCCTTTTTCTATCGTGGTAAATCTTGCTTTGTTTTTAAAAAATATCTCTCTTTGCCAGTCGGAATATTTAAGACTTAGATTAATCTCACTCATCAACTAGCCCTTTGCGCTCTATAACTATCTTTGTATTTGTTTGCTGCGCATTTGTGTTATTTATAAGTGTGCTCGGCTCTTTGCCGCATACTACGTCTTTATTCCTTGCGGTTATACGGCTATGCGCTTCAACGTCGGCTAAATCCTCTGCGTATTCTAAAAGCTCGTCCGCTTTCTTTTGATTTGCTAGGGCTCTATTTTGAAAAAAGATTAGGTGTTTAGTCTGCTCTTTCACTATTTCGTGAAAGGCTTTCACTTCTGTTTCACTTTGTGTTGATAACGCCGTATTTATGGCTACTTGCTGTTTCACTAATTCTGAATTTTCTTGCGATACGTCTTTGCATATCTTAAACACGGCACCTATACTTACTTCATATTTTATAGATAAGCTCTTTTTGCTAGCGCCTGATTTATATTCGGCTCTTATTTGATCTTTTATTTGTTCTGTTATCTTAGCCACGCTTCATCTCGCTCTTTATAAAATCTATCGCTTCGCCTGCGCCGTAACATACCTTAGCTTTAGCGTAGTCGTAGCAGTTGATGGTGCCTATCCAGTCCTCTTGCTCGTTGCTTACCCTGCTTAGGCTTTTTTTAGCGCGCTTCATCTCGACACAAACCAGCCCGCTAGGTAAAAGTATCAGCATATCGGGAAATCCCGCACTTGTCCCCATCGCTTTTAATTTCTTTTTATATTGCACGCTTGCCACTCTTTCGTTTGCTACGTGCGTAAAGGGTATTTTTTGAATTCTTAACCACGTAGCAAAGGCTATTACTTCTTGATCTTCTAACGGCACTGCTCCGCTTGCTTTGAGGTGTGCCACTGTTTGTTCGTATCTTGGCATCATAGCTCCAAACTCCCCTGTTTATTGTCTATCTCCTGCTTGCGTAGTTTTATCTCCAGCTTATGGGCTATCCCGCCTATCTCATTGATCGTTGTGAGTGCTTTAGCTTGGATGTTCTCGCTCGCCCTTTTATTGTTCTCATCCACAAAATAAATTTCAGGGCTGATCGGGTCTAAAATTATTACGGCTTTTTTGATCATACCGCCGCCTTATTAATGCCCGCTAGGAGTTTGTTTGTTGGGCTGATTTTTGCTAGTCCCTCTTTAAATTCAAGCGCTGGGATTGGCTCTTTATCCATCCCGATAAAATAAACCTTGTCAAATTTACCGCTTTGGTTACTAAAGCTATTTTCTCTCTCGTGTTTGCCGATTAGATATGCCGGTGCTGTTTGGTTTGGCTTTGAGTAGGTTTTGTAAAGCTTTTTAAACTCCCATTTTTTAAAATCCTCCCACTCTTTGCCCTTTAAATTTCCCACAGCTTCCCAGCCACCAGCCGCCTTTACTACGCTCATAATGGCGTTGTCGCTAAAGCAGACGCTGCGGTCAGGGCCGTATTTGTTTATCGCGTAAATCAAATCGTCTAAGGCTAGTTGCGCCTTGCTTTCAAAGTCGCCCTCTACAGCCTCTATAATCTCGGCGATCGTCGGCATATTTGAGTATTTGCGGCTTTGCCTTAGCTCTCTTAGCCCGCGTTTTAACTCACTCGCTTCAAGATGTCCCAAATCCTCAAAGTAAAGTGCTATAACCGCCTTGCTTAGGTCGGCTTTGTAGTATTCAACTACCGGCATAAATACGCCGTAAAATTCTTGTATTGTCATTTGAAATCTCCTACTAGGTGTCCTTGTCCGTTTGCGATCATATCCTTAGCCAGCTCGTCAAAAGCTCGCATCGTGTTTAGTGTGCCTTGATTTAGGCCGTGTGGGTTTGTCGTAGCATTGTTTGGCACGTTGCGCCCGCTACCCCCTTGCGTCTTTGGTTTAAACACCCCTTGCCACTCATTTGCCATTGCCTCTCGTATGCAGGCATTGACGTCTATGCCCTCGCTATGCCATCTGCTCCACTCGCTAAATTTCATCTCGATACCTTGCTTGCTAAGTTTTTCTTTGCGCTCTTTTTTGTAGGCTAGGTATTGCTCCCATAAAGCGGGGTCAAGAAAATCGGGCAAAACTTGCGTAGGGGGTAAGGGGGTAGAATTTAAAGCTTGTATTTTTAAAGGCTTGTAATTTTCACTGCTTGTATTATTCATTCGCGCGCATACATTATATGGCGGACGGCAAATTTTCCGTTCGCTGTCCCTATTTTTTCCGTTGGCGACGGTATTTTTTCCGTTGGCGAACGGTAAATCAGCCGAATTTATATCACTTTTTTCATCTATTCCGTTGGCGAACGGCAAATTTTCCGTTGGCGATTGATTTGCTTTTTCAAGTGCTAAAATTCTAATTTTTCTATTTGTGATTACTGCTCCAAATTTTTCAACTTCAGTTTCAATGTAGCCGTATTTTTTTAGCTTTGTTATACCGGCAGAGATTGTGTCGGCTGATTTGCCTAACTTTTCACCTAAGTACTCATTACTAGCGTGGCAGTAGCCATTTTTAGCCGATAGTGATGAGATTAAAAGAAGCAGTCTAAGTTCGTTTTGTATCTTATCATCAAACAGCCACGAGTTAAAACAGATGGCATATCCGTTTTGTAGATCATCGCTCATTTTTACCCCCTTCTGCTAAATATACAAACACCGGCAACACAGCGAACGCAAAGCCGACAAATAATACCCTTCCTATCCCCCAGTTCATGTGAAAAGTCAAAAAAGACATAATCAGCATAAAAAAGAAAACAAAAAGACCCACTCCCCCCAAAAACGCAATAAGCACATATCCTTTGTCGCACGCATTTTTATACGCGTCTTGAAACAAATTAGGTATTTTTAGCATCACGCTACCCTTTCTACTGCTTTTAAAATTTCCGCACTATGCCCCGTGATCGCATCTTTTTTCGTGCCGACCACTCTTAAATAGCCCTCGTGCAGTAATTCATTTACTCTGCCGCATACGCTACATTCCTTTTGGATATACCAGCGCGCTATCTCTTGTCTTGTCGCGCCGTTTTCGTGTTGCAAAAATAACTCGTATATCATCTTGCGCTTGCCGCGCAAAAACGGCTTGATCTCTCTATACGCCTGTCTTGAAGTTTGTGCTATCATTTATGTTCCTAATTTAATTTTATTCTCTTGCGCTTTTAAAATTTGTCTAACTATCATCTCTACTACATTTACGCTCATCGCTCTGGCGCGCCTATGCCGCTAAATACGGTCGCGATAGTCATTTTTTAGCCTTTTTGCTCTGTTTTTCGGATAATTTTTTCTCCGCTAAAAACGGTTTTATTTCTAAGCCCCATTTGTTTTCAGGGTGTTTTGTCCTGCCGTACAAGCTTATTCTTAGCCTTGCATATTTGCTTGGCTTTTTATCGTTTGTGCCAGCCAAATAAACTACCGTCGATGAACGACAAATACCATTATCCATCAAATCCAATGCTAATTTTTCTCTATAACATAACTTTTTCATAACAAAAATATTACCTATTGTTAGATTAAATATAACTTAAAGTTATTTGCTTTTTTTAGAAAATAGTTATAAAATATTACAAAACGTAATTTTTAGTAAAAGGAAAGTGGATGAAAACATTTGCCCTAAAGATAGAGGAAGTACTAAAAGATAAAAATATAAATACGGTACAGCTAGCTGAAAAGCTAGGCGTTTCGCAGTCGCTAGTCAGTCAGTGGCTATCAGGCGAAAAAAGAACAAGAAAATTTTTAAAACCATTAGCTGATTTTTCTGGTCGCCCTATTGAATATTTTTTAGATGACAACATAGAAACAGTAGAGCAGTTAAAAAGTGAGATAAAAGACGACAACGACACGGTTTACGTGCCGTTTTTCAAAGATGGCGTTGTGTCAGCTGGCTTTGGTGCGGAAAATGACGACCTAGGAGAGCCTGATTTATTGCCATTTAAACCAGAGGATTTAAGGATAATGTTTAATGTAAGCCCAAAGGCTAAAATAGGAATAATCCCTTGCTTTGGTAACTCAATGGAGCCGACAATAATGGAAAGCGATTTGGTGGTATTTTGCCACGATGGGCAGGAGGCAATAGAGGGCGCGATATATGTTTGCAGATATGACAACGAGCTATTAGTTAAAAGGTTTAAAAAGCGCCCATATTTTGCGCTAATAAGCGACAATAGAGACTACGAGCCGATTAAGATAGAGGAGCTTTTAACAGTTGAAATTATCGGTCGCGTTGTAGGCTCATATTCTATAAATTCAAAGAGATTTTAGAGGGAAATTTTTATAAAAAGGAGAAACAATGCAAGAATTTGAAATTAGTTCGGTTGCCGATTTGATTGAGGCTAAGGATTTTATGATCCGAAATCAAAATGATATTAAAATAACAAATATTTCAGAGCTTGAATATAAAATTAAGCTCAGCGGAGGAAGATACGATAACTATAATTTTGAGTATATCGATGCTGACGTGGCAAGAATAATTTTAGAATATCAAGAGCAATATAATAATTTTGTTACTGCATTAGAAAAACGCTTCAATATTCAAATACCTCAAAGCCAAAAAGTGCTAAAATTCAAGCTTGAAAAAGGTTGTTTGGAAATTTCTACAGATCTAAAAGATATTATAAAAGAAGGATTTAAACACATGAACGGTTGGCATATAATGGTTGTTTTTATTATTGCCATTGGCGGATGGTATGCTAGGGATAGTTATCACAAATACATAGAATTAGAACAAAGTAAGGTAAAATTAGAACAAAGTAAAATAGAATTGGAACAAAGTAAAATAGCAAGCGAACAAGAGGTTAAGGATAAAGAGATAGAAAAAGAAAAACTTAGTATCGTTCTAAGCAATATTAACGACCTTGTATCAGGCAGAGAGCTACAAGAACCTGCCAACCGTGCAAAAAAAGCCATTGCAGCTACACTACAAGAAGGGGAGAGGGCGATCATAAACCCTGACATAAAAGAACAAGCCAATAAGCCGATAACAGTTGAAGACAAGGATAAATTTAGAGTAGTTTTGCCTCAAGAAGAAGAACTTCCTAGCACTGAAGAAGAGATTGACGATATTTTTCACATAGAAGCACAACATTTTACTCCAAATAAAATTTTTAGGATAAAAGAGTTGAAACTAAACGTAAGTTCTACGCCAATCAGCGCCACAAAAAGAATGGAAATTATAAGAAAAGCCGATAGGCAAGAGCCAGTAAGACTAAAAATAAAACTTATAAAAAATGCAAAAACTGGAGGCATAGAGGAAGCTTTAATTCTAGATGTCATCAATTAACTTCTTGGCTATCCTAGCGATAGCCTTTCCACTTCTTGCAAATCCCGCTAAAGTCGTCAAAATATCTGACGGCGATACCATTACCGTGCTAACACCACAAAAAGAGCAAGTCAAAGTAAGGCTTCACGGTATAGACGCACCAGAGAAAAAACAAGCTTACGGCAACAAATCGCGACAATTTTTATCAAATTTAATAGCTGGCAAAGAAGTTGAAGTCAAAGAAAAAGGCAAAGATATATATAAGCGCACGATCGGCACGATATATTTAAACGGCACAGACATAAACACCCAAATGGTCGCTAGCGGTTATGCTTGGGCTTACGTGAAATACTCAAAAGATTATGTAAATTTAGAAAAAGAAGCTAGGAGACAAAAGCTAGGGCTTTGGCGAGATAAAAAACCTATCCCGCCGTGGGAGTTTAGGAAGCGTTAACCTATTTTTTTACTACGTCTATAAAACATGCATGTTACAACAAAAGGGAGAGAAAAAATTACAACCGCAAACACTGCAGCCCCCGTGTCCATTTTATTGTCTTGCGTTATAGCAGTCCCCCAAGAAATTAAAGCCAAAGGGGCTGTTATAAGAAATGCTATTGTATAGCATATTTTTTGCCACCATGATAATTTTCTAGTTGTTATGTCCTTATAGTGCTTATCCTGCTCTTTTTCTATTTCTTTATACGTCTTGCCTTGTTTTTCTGCTATTTTTTGCAAGATAGCGTTATCGCTATACATTGCATCGGCTTGTTCAAAACCTTTAAATATTTCAAAAACATAGTCAGTCATTACTTCTCTTCGTTTACCGGTCAGAACATTTGAAAACTCTGTTTTGCTGATTATTTCATCCAATTCCCCATTTATTTTTGTTAAATTTTGAAAAATTTCGTAATTACGAGTATCTTGTATAAAATCTACAACTTGCATATTGCTATTAAGAGCAAAAAGAATTGTTTTTTCTGAATACCCACATTTTTTTATAAAATCAAATAAACAGTTATCATTAATATGTTTTACTTTATTCAAAAAATGCTCTTTGTCGGCTCGTGCCAACTCTGCTTGAGTAGGCTGTTTTTCTCTTGTTGGGCGATATGTGAACCTCAATCCCATAAAACTTTTGCTAAGACTAACCCCCATTTACTATCCTTAAAATAAAAAGTTAATGAAATTATAGCCAAAAACACCACGCTATTCAAAATTACCAAAATATAACTTTTTATTACCAAATAACTTACTTTAAGTAATCTTTAATCTTACTTTTAGTAAGATTTCACTATCCAAAGGCTGGATGACCTAAAAGGTCTTGACCGACAGAGCCTGAAACGAGAAAGTTTCAAATCTGGTTTTAATCGGAAGCACCACAGCAGAAGGTGCGAGCATTCGGAGGCAAAAAGCCAATGATTGCACCTGCCGTTTTAACAAAAAACGACCAAGTACCAGCCCTGATAGTTGCACGTTCAGGGGTAGAAAAATCCGTGCAAAACCTTAATATGTAAAGCGATATAATTTAAGGCAAAGGAGTTAATATGAAAGATCAAAAAAATATCGAACTATTTGATTATTATGCGGGCATAATTTTTGCGCGATTAATAGATGAGTTTCCGCTGCCTTTTAATGAAAAAATAGCCGACTTACTGCGTAATGATATTGATTTTAGCGATGATACGGAGCTTACAAGACACAACAATATCATCTACTATACCGTTATGTGGCTTCGCGATAACGGCTTTATAAAAGTAGATCAATGCACTAGGGGCGTGATAGTGAGTGCGGTTTTGACGCACAAGGGACTTGAAATTTTAAAACAAGTGCCTCAAAGCATAGACGGCAAAAGCTTAGGGGATAATCTAAAACAAGCCGTCAAAATAGGCAAAGACGAGCTTATAAAAACCGCCGTTAATAAAATCTTTTCCGTTTCACTTACCAGTTTGCAAAAACTATCTGAAAACTTTTAACTCAACCGGCTCGGTTTATCCGAGCTACCCTCTTTAAATTATATCGCTTTACATTTTCTTTAAACCATATCCCTACTAAACCCATTTAGGCAAATCCTTACTCTAACTCGTGAACAAACTGCTTAGAGGGGCTTAGTATGAGTAACACGCAAGGAGCAAAATAATGGAAAATTTTAAAAGCATAATACTAGAAATTCATCAGAGGGGGGACTACTTCAGCTCTGCCGAGTATAGAGCTGAAGTAGTAAAAGAGCTTGTCAGGCTATGTGGTGGTGTAGAGTTTGCGATAAAAGAGATAAATAAACTAAGACAAGAAAACTCACAGCTAAGCAACTCTATCGTCTGTACTAACATACTTTGCGTTTTAAAAGAGAAAAAGGATAGAAAGAGTATTTAAACGCCCTCGTGGCGGACTGATACAAAATATCAGATTTTGGTTAATAAAAAGGATATGAAATGTTTATATTTTTCATCACGTTTACCGCTACGTTTTGCGGTTTTTTACTAGGCTTTCACGTCGGCGCAAAAATAACAAAGGCTTTCTGATGAACGACGAATTTATCCCTGTAGGGATCTTCGCAAAAATAAACGAAGTAAAGATAAGATCGCTTTACGTGTCGTATTTTTACGATAGAAAAATCGGCAGAACCGACCGTTTCAAAAAGATAGACGGCAGGCTTTATGTCACAAGCTTCTACCCGCAAACAAAGAAAATACACGACGATATAGAGCGGGTTACGGAGCTTTATTACGAGATTTCAAAAAATTACGAAAGTGATTTTCTTCTCGCAAAAGACCTGCTTAAATTTTTGCCGTTTATAACCGTATATAACATATATCAAACACTAATTGTTTTTAAATTTCAAAAACATACAGTGAAATTTATAGAGGCCTTTGAAAAACTAAAGGCCGAAAGGAGCAAAGATGATAGCCAGGTTGTTTAGGATACTCGCAAGACGCGGCGGTTTTATAAAAAACATTAAATTCTTGAAAGTAGAGAGGGCTTGAAAATGCTAGAACACGTAGATTACGAGTTCATTAAAAATGAACAACGACAAAACGAGATAAGCAGATATTGCGACGAATATGAAGAAAAAGTGATTACGCTT
The DNA here is from genome assembly GCF_004803835.1 of Campylobacter sp. RM6914. NCBI lineage: Bacteria > Pseudomonadati > Campylobacterota > Epsilonproteobacteria > Campylobacterales > Campylobacteraceae > Campylobacter > Campylobacter californiensis. The sequence continues at coordinate 1,324,476 of NZ_CP012545.1, forward strand.
CTTGAGACAATATCACGCAAACTCAAGGCTCTCCGCGAAGAGTATGAGCCAATTATCGGTTTTGGTAATTGCGACGAGATAGACGGCTATGTATGGGACAATAGATTTTAAAGAAGGCAAGATGAGATACGACGAATTTTTATCTTGGCGCGCAATGCTGCCAAAGGACATCACGGGCTGGAGCTTTGCGGATTTTATCCGTTTTGTAAGATCGCATAAAAGGAATGCAAACAGAGCCCGATCGCCTAGTGCGAATGTTGGAATTAATAGTAAGAAATAAAACGGAAAGGCAAAAAAATGATAACCATACTAAGTAAAATTCAAACGGAGCTAAAAGCCCCAAAGGGGCAATTTAATAAATTTGGCGGATATTCGTATAGAAGCTGTGAAGACATAACCGAAGCCGTTAAGCCTTTGCTAGAAAAATACGAAGCCGCGCTTACGATAAGCGACGAGATAGTGCAAACGGCTAATCGTATCTATGTCAAGGCTACGGCTACTTTGCGAACAAAATCGGGCGAAATAAGCGCAACGGCTTACGCTAGAGAAGCCGAAACCAAAAAAGGTATGGACGAAGCGCAGATAACAGGTTCAGCTTCAAGTTATGCTCGCAAATACGCCCTAAACGGACTGTTTGCGATAGATGACGAAAAAGACGCCGACGCTACCAATACGCACGAAAAAGAGCCGCAAGGGCAAAATGCGAGTAAACAAACGCAGTCTGCACCCCGCGAGCCTTTAAGCTTAGAGCAGATAAACGACCTAAGCCACTTAATCGAGATAACCAATACCGATACGCGCCAATTTTTAGCCGCTTTTAAAACAAGCGACATTAAAAACGTGCCGTTTGACAAGGCAAAGGCGCTACTAATGAAAAAGCTAGACAAAATGAACGGAGTGCAAAATGCAAGTTAAAAATAAAAACATTATCAGCGTCAGGCTGGATGACGAGCTACTAGAAAAGCTGAAAAAGGATGCAGAAAAAGAGTATAGACCACTAGCTATGCATATACGTAAAATTTTGATTGATTATTTAGTAACTAAAGGCTAAATTTTGTATAATTGAAACTAAATTTTAAGGAATAGTAATGACAGCAGACAAACTAAAAGCGTTTTGTAAAGAACGGAATTTGACTTATAAGGAGCAAAAAAATGTCTGAAAAAGCATTAAAATCCCTTGCCGACGGCGTTTTAAAAATAGGCGACACCGAGCTTGACGTATCCGTTTTGGAAAATGGGGTGCGCGTCGTTAAGCAAACTGATGTTTTTAGAGCATTAGGGCGCGACCCAAGAGGAAATTCAAGAATAGATCAAATACCCGCTTTTATGGACGCTAAAAACCTGCAAAGCCTGATTTCATCGGACTTACAAGCGGTGATCAAGCGAGTGCCGTATCTAGATAAAAACAACAAAGAAAAAGAGGGTTTTAACGCCGATATTTTGCCGCTTGTTGCTGATTTATATCTCAAAGCTAGAGACGCGGGAGTTTTGGTCGCAACGCAGATAGACACGGCTAAAAAAGCCGAAATGCTGATCCGCTCGCTCGCTCGCGTCGGTATCACTGCATTAGTCGATGAAGCTACGGGCTATCAATACGAACGCGAGCGCGACGAACTTCAAAAGATACTAAAAGCCTACATCAGCGAAGAACTTTTAAAATGGGAAAAACGTTTTCCCGATGATTTTTACAAAGAAATATTTAGACTTAACGGCTGGGATTTTACCGTTAGCGGTATCAAAAAACGCCCCGGCATTATAGGCAAATGGACGAATACGCTTATTTACAACGAACTTCCTGCGGGTGTTTTGCAAGAGTTAAAAGAAAATACGCCCAAACACGCGCGCTATCATCAACGCCTAACGCCCGACATCGGACAACCTAACTTAACGGCTCAAATTTACAAGGTTATCGGCATTATGCAAAGTAGCGACAATATGCAAGAAATGTGGGAACGCTTTAAAAAGATTAAAGCTAGAGAACAAGACGATAGCGTAGAGTTTGACGAAAACGGAAGGATAAAGGAATAATAATGGAAAACGAAAATCTAATAAAGCAAACCTGCAAAGAGCTAAATTTAACGTATAAACAGCTTGGCGGAGATTATCGGAAATTCAGAAGTAACGATACATTCAGCCATAGTAAAAGCCAAATTTTAGTCCCTTTTTTATAGAATTTAGGGATTTTGTTTCAAAAAAAGGGGAGTTGAAATGACTTGGATTTATAGAATTTTTGTTTGCATTATGCTTATTTTGATATACATTAGAATTGGCGATATGGAAGATTTTATAGATGATATTGTTGGTAGCTATGTTGGTGGTGTAGAGCAAGAACTAACAAACAGGCTTGATGATATAGATAGTAATTGCAGATAACTTGGAAAGGACACAAAATGGCGGATGAAAAAGATACAACAACAGGTAGCTACAATTTACAAATTAAAATTCCAGTGGAATTAAAAGAAAAATTGGAGCTTTTGGCAAAAGAAGCAGGCGTTTCACTGAACCAATACATAATGTTTATGTTTATTAGGGAAACCAAAAAATAGGCATTCGGATTTTAAACAGATGGATTACGCAAAGGAGATAAGATGGCAGAGGAAAAAGAAACAAAAGGAAGCAACCTTATACAAATAAGAGTTAGCGACAAAATGAAAGATGATTTACAGAAAAAAGCCGATGAATTGGGCTTACCACTTACAACATATGTAGTATTTTTGATAGCACAAGACTTAAAAAAGCCCTAAATTTGGGCTTTACCATAATTTTATGGAAAACTATACTACATTTAGTATCGCTTTAAAATATTTCTTTACTACATTAAGAATATATTAAACATATATATTATATGATTTCATCATATAAACTTACTACAAAGGACATATGATGAATATCACAATCTATAACAACCAAAACATAGGGGCTGAAATTAATTCAGCTAATGCAAGAGAGCTTCATTGTTTTTTAAATTCAGGTCAAGATTATTCTGACTGGATTAAAAACCGTATCACCCAATACGGCTTTATCGAAAATCAAGACTACATTATTCAGATAGTTTATACCAAAGGCAGACCCCGCAAAGAATACTTCATCACACTAGATATGGCGAAAGAGCTTTGTATGGTAGAAAACAACGATAAAGGCAAAGAAGCAAGGCAGTATTTTATAAAGTGTGAAAAAGAACTCCAAGCCTTAAAATTTCAACACTACGTTGATAAAATCTCCGCCCTTGAAACAGGTAGTCGCTTAGAATCCAAACATCATCAAAACCAAATCAACGGCTACTTAGGGCAAATCGCAAAGCATAATCAAAAAATAGAGGTTTTAAAAGCCGAGCTTGTATTGGCTAAACAATCGCCAAATTTATACGAGCGGATCGCTATGCTTGAGCTTGAACTGAAAAATGCAAAAGCGGACGCGCATAATTACAAGCTCGATATGAATTTTTATATGAGAAAGTATAGAGAGCTAAAAGACGAGAGCGTAAAGACCGAAAACGTATCTATAAAAGCCCTTGATACGATACAAGGACAAATGGAGCATATTTTTACGGCGATAGGTGCCGTCAAGAGCTTTATCAATGACGGCGATGAATATTTTATGAGAGAAAAAGGATTATTGAAAGGATAAAAATGCAAGTTAGTCTAAAACAAAACAGCCCCGAGTGGCTGGAATACCGCAAAAGCAAATTTAACGCTAGCGAAGCGGGCGATGTTATGGGCGTAGGTTTTAACAAGCCCTACCGATTAGCCGAGATCAAATACGCGGACGCACAAACTTTTCAAAACGAAGCGATGAGACTGGGGCACGAATACGAACCGGCTATACGCGAATACCTAAAGGCTAAATTTCATCTTGACCTGCTCCCCGTCGTTTGGTGTAGCGATGATGACGAAAGGTTTAGCGCGAGCCTAGACGGCTATGATTTGATGGAAAACGCCTTTTGCGAGATCAAATTTAGCGATAAAGAATTCGCTTATTTAAAAGAGCACGGACGCCCAAGCGATAAATACTTTTATCAAATTCAGCACCAATATTACGTAACGGGCGCTAAGCGGTGCATTTTTGCGGTCGGGCGTATTGATGAGGATTTTGAGCTCGAGATAGAGTGTATCGAAGTGGCGCGCGATGAAAAAGCCATAAAAGAGCTTATTAAGGCGTGGAATAAATTTGAAGCCGAGTATAAGCCAAGCGGTGCGCTAGACGACGAGTGGCTAGAGATTTCAGGCAAGCTAAGCGAGCTAAGCGCACAAAGCAAGGCTATTGAGCGCGAGATTAACGAGCTAAAAGAGCGTGCGATCGCTAAAGCGGGCGGGGTTGAGATAAAAGCCTACGGGCTAACGATTTTTAAAACCGAGCGCAAGCCAAGCTATGACTATAAAGCCTTTTGCGAGCACAGCGGGGCAAAAATCCCCGATGAATACATAAAGGCGGGCTCGGTTAGCTGGAGCGTGCGTGTAGCGAGCTAAGCCGTGTTAATTTCATCAAAATTTAACCGCTTTATACACGGGGTTATTTTAAGCGAAATTAGGCGACTTAGGTATCTTGCTTTTAACGAGCACCGCATAGCGATCCGCCCGTTTTATTTGACCGACGAAACGCTAAAACAACTCTTAAAGCGGTTAGATTTTGATTATCCAAGAGAGAAAAACGGTGAACCATTAAGTTACACCAAGCTTAGGGAAGCGGACTTTTTAAGCCATATCGCCTTTTTAGAAACGATAATGGCGCAAAACGGCTACGAGCCAAAATATTTAGACGAATTAAAAAAGGAAAAATTATGTTTAACAAAATAATTCTAGTCGGTCATCTCACACGTGATATTGAGCTAAGATATACAAATAGCGGAAGTTGTATCGGCAACTCCGCCATAGCAGTAACGCGCAAATACACAAACGCACAAGGGCAAAGGGCGGAGGAAACCTGCTTTATCGATATAACGTTTTTCGGCAAGCAAGCCGAAATAGCTAATCAATACTTACAAAAAGGTTCAAAACTTTTAGTAGAGGGGCGATTAAAATTCGAGCAGTGGCAGGATAACTACGGCAATAACCGCTCCAAACACAAAGTAGATGTCGAAAATTTAGAAATGTTAGGCGATCCACAAAATCAAAACGGCGGAAGCTATAATCAAGGCGGATACGGCAATCAAAACAGCGGTTACGGGCAACAAAATCAAACTGCACGAACGCAACAGCGAAAAACCCCACCGCCGCAGCAGCAAGACGAATATTACGAAGCTGACGACGGCAAATACGACAATGACGATACTATCCCGTTTTGATTTACTTGATCGTTGTTTGACAATTCCCTTAAAATCGGTTTATTATGATTAGTGCAATGCCGATATTTAGGGAATTTGGTAATTAAAATTTGTTTGACAAGCAAATTTCGAAAAAACAAAAAAGGATAAAAATGAGAGAGATTAAGATTAAATATACATATTCAAACGGCAAAGACTTTATGCATAAGGACTTTACGATTGACGAAATAGAACAGGGCTGCCAATTTGATGAGATATGCGATACTCCGCTATTAAAAGACTATTTCTTTGTCACAAGAAGTTTATACACCGGGCTAAAAGACAAAAACGGCGTAGAGATTTATGAGGGAGATATTGTGAAATTTGACCCATCTGTTCAACCGCTAGATGGTATGCCGCAAGATGGCGAAGTCGGAGTTATAAAATACGTCCTAAATAGTTTTGTAGTTATTCCACAGAACGATTGCAATATTAATTATAACATTGATGAACTTGGCGATTGGGTAGTCATCGGCAATATCTATGGAAACAAAGAATTAATAGGGGCACAAAATGAGTAGTGAAACATGGACTATGCTATTTTTGATTTTATGTGTCTTGAGCTGGCTAGGTGGTAGTATGTATTCTACATATTGCGATTTTAAGCGAGAGGTTGCAAGTATAGAGCATAGAGCTCAATCAGACAGAGAATTTTTAGCCGTTATAGAAAAACGCTTTGCCATTTATGAGGAACACTTAAAAATGGCACTTGAGATAATTAAACTACAACAAGACAGGGATATAAACAATGAAAACAACTAAAGAGATGGTAGAAGTAATGCAAGCTTACGAGAGAGGCGAAGAGATAGAATTTAATGATATTGACCGCCCCGATGTTTGGTATGATTTAGACGATGAGCCGCAATGGGCGTGGGATTTAAACGATTACCGCATAAAGCAAAAAGAGCCTAAATTTAAAGACGGCGATCGTTTGGTTGAAAAAAGCGACGAAATCACAGCTGACCCGTGTGTATATACTTATAGCGTTTTTTTAGCTGGTAAAGACGATGGCTACGCTAAATTTGATGACGTCCTTTGGTACTGGGAATTTAAAATGAGTGACGGCTGGCATAAAAGCGAAAAGCGTATGACGAAAGCCGAAGCGGTAGCCTTTGTCGGCGAAGATGTAGAGATAGCTCCGCTGTATGGGCTGGGGTTTAGGTTGCCGCAATGAAAAAGACCGAATACCTATACGGCGTGCCGCTTAGCGAGCTACCAAACGCCGACGAGCATTTTAAGGCAAAAATAGAGTGCGGCAAAAAGCTTTTAAAAGAGCTTACCGCCGTGCCGTTTGACAAGCGCGACGATACGAGAATAGCAAAGGTCAGTAACGCGATAATGTTTAACGAAATGATATTAAGAGGCGAGATATGACATACGCTCAAGCAATAGCAGTCTTTAAAAATGCGGAAAAGCAAGACCAGAAAAGCTTTAACGCCCCAAGACAAATACGTCCGCGCAATATTGTGATAAAAGAGACTAACGTCAAATTAGAACAAATCTGGAAAAATAAACAAAGGAGCGATAAAAAATGAGTGACGATTTTTTAACGGCAAAAGAGGCGTGCAAAATTTTAAAATGCAATCTTGTAACGCTTTGGCGATACGTAAAAGACGGCAAAATAAAAAAGCACGTCATCACTAGAAAAAACGTAAGATATTCAAAAAATGAGATACAAGCGTATATCAGATCAGTTGTCGCTTAGGCTGTCTAAATAATCCGCCCACCACTGCATTAAAGTCCGCATATCGTTTAAATTTTCGGCTCTATTGTATGCTTGGCGGATTTTATCGGTGCCTTTGTGCGCCAAACACTTTTCTATGATGTCAGAGGGCATTTTATGCACCTCTCTCATCTCGTTAGCCGCGCTTGAAAACATAGCACGAAATCCATGCGCCACTAGCTCGTCTTTTGTGTAGCCTAAGCGTCTCAATGCTGCGTTTAGCGTATTTTCGCTCATCGCCCTTTCACCGCTTCGTAAGCTTGGAAATAAATACCTGCTATTTCCGCAAAATTTCTTATACTCACGCAACAGATCCGCCGCCTGCCTAGATAGCGGCAATTTAAACTGCTCTTTCATTTTCATTTTATCACTTGAAATTACCCACAACTTATTACTTAAGTCAAATTCCGACCACTCCGCGCTACGTATATTAAACGGACGAACCGCTGTTAAAACGCCTAATTTTAGCGCCGTTTTTGTCTTGATGTCTCCTTGATAGCCGTCAATAGACAGCATCAGTCCTTTAATATCATTCGGGCTTGTTAGCGTCGGAAAATTCCTTGTCTTTTTTGTTTTAAACGTGTATTTAAAATTTATATCGGCTACCACGTTGTGCGTGATAAGCTGATAACTAAGCGCATATCTAAAAATTTGATTAAATAGTATAAATATTCTCTTGATAGTCTCAATACGCCCCGATTTTTCTATGATTTTTAAAACGTCTATTATCTCAACGGCGCTTATAGTATGTATCAGTCTATTGCCAAGATACGGCACAATATGCTTATTTAAAAGTAAAATTTGGCGTTTATGATACTCTGGTGTTATAGCTTCGCTTTTTACTTCTAGCCATTTTAAGGCGATTTGCTCTAAAGTGCTTTGTGTTTGTTTTTTTACGATAAGCGGATCATTGCCGTCTTTTATCTGCCGAATAAGCTCAAAACGCTTATTTCTTGCCTCTGCTAAACTCAATTCTGGGTAATTGCCTAGAGCAATACGGCGAATTTTATTTGTCAGTGGGCTTTTATATTCAAAGGCAAATAGTTTTTTGCCGGTCGGCTTCACGATTAAGAATAAATTCTGTCCGTCAGACTTTTTATAAATTTTATCTTTTGGCTTTAATGCCTTTATTGCAGTATCGGTTAGCGGAGCGTTGATCTTTGGCATAGCGTATCCTTTTTTTACGGACTTGTTTTTACGGATTTTTAAAAGTCCGTCATATTGTCCGTTAAAATTGCTTAAAACCATATAAAATCATTGGAATCTATTTAAATTTATTTAAATAAAAAAGTATATTAAAATAGCGATAAAATCGTTGTAAAATGTAATTTATTTAAAGGGTTTTAAAGTGATTTAAATAGTCTAAATGGTGGAAGCGAGGGGGATCGAACCCCTGTCCAAAAACAAAACAACCGCAGCCTCTACATGTTTAGCAAAAGTGAAAGTTTCATCTAGCAAGGCTCACTTTCCAAAACCAAAAGCTAGACTAAGACAAGGTTTCGACTCTCAGCTCGTCAAACTGCTAGCCTACACTATCTGGATTACTCGCGGACTCTTTTAGATAGTATCAAAAAGCGCAAGGCTCAACTGAACTTACGCAGCTTTAGCGTAAGCAGGAGCGAAATTAACGTTATTTGCGTTTAAATTTAATTTGAGCTTTTTACGCTTTGCTCAAAGCGACATGCCACCACGACCATCCTGCTCCTGTCGAAGCCAAGTCGCTCCCGTAAAGAGATTAGCCCAGTATTTTACAGCTTTTTAAATTTTTAGTCAAGCTGCGAAGGTATATCGATTATATTTGGATTGAGAACACTAAAATACTCAGCATCACCTTCTATATCGTTTTTGTATTTTGCAAATTGATCACTAACAAGCAAAAGCCAATCAATAAAACTATCATTTGCGGGTCCTTGCAAACTCCTAGCCTCCTCGCAGACATCTTCGGCAAGCGTGGTAAGTTTTAAAACAGGATCGATATGCATATAACCTGCGGCGGATTTGATATTATGAAAAATTCTAAAAAGTTCATCGATGTTGTTTTTAAATTTGTCCTCGCGTGATAAATTTACGATTAAAGGCTCCATTAGATCACACATCAACGAATAATGCGATAAAAATTCCTCAACAATATCATAAGAAAAGTCCACTTCAAGTCTTTTTAGCATACCCATTTTTACATCCTTAGCATAGGTTGATATGAATTGTAACAAAATTTTGATAAAATTAAATAATTTTTGTTAATATTTGGAGAATTTAATGACCGCTAACACAAAAAAAATAACAGTCACCGATATACAAAAGAAAAAAAACAAAGAGCCAATAGTTGCTATAACGGCTTATGATGCACTTTTTGCAAAAATCTTTGATGAAGCGGCGGATATCATTCTTGTCGGAGATAGCTTAAATATGAGCTTTAACAACAAGCAAGACACCTTAAGTATCGGTATAAACGAGATGATATATCACACAAATGCCGTATGTGCGGGCGCAAAACAAGCACTTATCATAACCGATATGCCATTTGGTAGCTACACAAATGAGGATATGGCATTAAAAAATGCAGTTAAAATTTTCAAAAAAACAAAAGCAGATGCAGTTAAATTAGAAGGCGGGCTAAGAGTGGCAAACACCATCAAACGCCTTTGCGATGAAGGCATAAGCGTATGCGGACATATCGGGCTAATGCCTCAATTCGTGAGATTTGAAGGTGGCTATAGCGTCAAAGGTCGCGATCCAAAAACCGCTCAAAATTTAATCAACGACGCAAGAGCGCTAGAGGCAGCCGGGGTGTTTGCCATCGTGCTTGAAGGAGTTGTTTCCGATGTTGCGCAAGCAGTTAGCAAAAGCGTAAATGTACCGATAATCGGCATAGGTTCAGGGAACCAAGTAGATGGGCAAATTTTAGTTTGGTCTGATATGCTTGGCTTTTTTGATAAATTTAAACCAAAATTTGTAAAACGCTACCTAGATGGCGCCAATTTGATCAAAAATGCCGTTCAAAACTATGCTGATGAAGTAAAAAGCAGAGCCTTCCCAAACGAAGAATTTGAGTATAAAAACTAAAAATAAAATTTAAAATAGAAGATGAAATGGATAGAATAGTAGAAATAGAAAAGATAAATTTCGAAAGCGAATACGAGGTTTCACTCCGTCCGTCGGTATTTGATGATTATATCGGGCAAGAAAAGATCAAGCAAAATTTAAACGTCTTCATAAAAGCTGCCAAAAAGCGTGGTGAGTGCTTAGATCATGTGCTTTTTTACGGACCTCCCGGGCTTGGAAAGACGACCTTAGCTCACATCATCGCAAACGAAATGGGAGTAAGTATAAAAATGACCGCCGCCCCGATGATAGAAAAAAGTGGCGATCTAGCAGCGATACTTACAAACCTACAAGAGGGCGACGTGCTTTTTATAGATGAAATTCATCGCCTAAGTCCAGCCATAGAAGAAGTGCTATATCCTGCGATGGAAGACTTTCGTCTTGACATTATCATAGGTTCGGGACCGGCTGCTCAAACGATAAAGATAGACTTACCAAAATTTACCCTCATCGGAGCTACAACGCGTGCGGGCATGATCTCCGCACCTTTGCGCGATCGCTTTGGTATGGACTTTCGTCTTCAGTTTTATACGCCGTCAGAACTATCTCGTATCGTAGAAATCGCCTCTGCAAAACTAGGCAAAGAGTGCAACATAAAGGCATCTTTGGAAATAGCCAAGCGCTCACGCGGAACACCGCGTATCGCTTTAAGACTATTAAAACGAATTCGCGACTTTGCCGAAGTAAACGATGAAAATTTCATCTCACATGAGCGAAGCAAAGAGGCGCTTGACGCACTTGGTGTAAACTCTCTTGGCTTTGACGAAATGGACATAAAATACCTAGAAATTTTACTAGAAGCAAAGCGCAGACCTCTAGGACTAAGTACGATAGCCGCAGCAATGAGCGAAGATGAGGGGACAGTTGAGGACGTACTTGAACCATACTTGCTAGCAAACGGATATATCGAGCGAACTGCTCGTGGCAGGATCGCCTCAGCAAAGGCATATGATGTGTTTAAAATTTCGCCGCCAAGCGATCTAAAAGCTAGCGAGAAAACACTATTTAATGAGTGAGCATTTCTCACTCAAAAGTTAGATAAAATTAATCCCAACTATTAACCCAAAGCTTCATGTTTTTGTATAAACTACTACTTTAATATGTCCACCTGACATCAAATAAACCATTCTCACTCACTCAGCTTGGCATGGTATTGTTTTTTATTTTATTTATCATTTTGAGGTTAATTTATTTAAAGCTTCTGTAATATTTTCATTATTTGCGCCGGTTTTACCTAGCAAATTTACCAAAAACCACCATAGAACTCCTACTTTCATAAAGCAATTTCGCATCGTCCGTAAACGGATAAAACTCGCTCATTTCTTCTCCTTTGTAAATTTAACTTATTTTACTCCTCATCACTTAATCACCCATAAAAAGAAGACATGCAAACAAACTGTTACACTAAACGTATAATACACAGCAAGATAGCAAACGCGAAATGTTATGAAATATTTAATACAAAATTGACCGTGGATTATTTGATATTATTTGCTATAATATTGTCTTTTAGCAAGGAAAGCAATGAATAGTCGCATATTTTTTGGATTTTTAGTATTTTTTGCACTCTCTTTAGTGCTTTATCTATTTAAACCATTTTTGTTAAATATCTTTATCGCCATGCTTTTGGCGGTCGCAACATCAAACATAAACGTCAAATTTCTAACCATTACAAAAAACAAAAGAACTCTATCGGCTTCGCTTACGACGATAGTTTTGTTCTTGTTGTTCATAGCGCCTTTGCTTTATGCAGTTATAAAAATAACCAAGCATGCAGCAGGCTTTGACATAGATAATATCACGACGACTATCGACTACATAAAAAATTACGACTTCAAGCTCCCTGGCGCACTTTCGTTTTTAGAGCCAAATTTCAAGGAATTTATAAACGAATTTGACATCAAAACACTCTTTACTCAACTCATATCAAACCTTACAAATTTAGGTAAAACCAGCATTAAATTTATAGCCGATATAATTGTTATACTTGTGTTTTTCTTTTTTTGCAACCTTTATGGAAGCGAGCTTGTTGCGTATTTAAAAAATGCTCTTCCGTTAGAAAAATACGACACACAGTATGTCTTAAGCGAGGTAGCAAACGTAATGAGCGTCGTATCATACTCAACCATAGCAAATATGATAATACAAGGTTTTTTGTTTGCTATTATCACTATGATATACGGATATGATGGCTTTTTGACGGGAATTTTATTTGCTTTTGCGTCACTTGTGCCAGTCATCGGCGGTCTTTTAGCATGGGGTCCGCTAAGCCTTTACGAGTTTGCAAACGGTAATGTTTCTGCAGCGATCGTGATCGCCATTTATACGATCGTAGTTATATCAATCATCGCAGATACCTTCTTAAAGCCTCTCGTGATAAAATTTATTAACTCTCGTTTGGTTAAAATTCCAACTCAAATAAACGAACTTTTGATATTTTTTGCAATGATCGCGGGACTTACTACATTTGGCTTTTGGGGCGTGATACTTGGTCCTGCTATCGTTACGTTTTTTATGTCCGTTATAAAACTTTACACTCTACTTAGAGAGAGATCATTTGTATAATTGAGGAGAAGACATGGTATTTGAAGATGAATTTATAAAAGTAGAACGCGAAGAAAACGAGCTTCCTTGGGTTAAAATTTTTACCAAATTCCCATACCGAGAGCTTAGTGAATGCGACAAAAAAACTCGTGCAAGACTTTTTGAAGCGATGTTAATAACCGAAAAAACTATGCTTGAGTTTTATAATCCAACAAAAATAAACATCGCAAGCTTTGGCAACTATGTCCCTCACGTGCACATACACGTCATAGCACGTTTTGAAGACGACGTATTTTTCCCAGAAAGCGTTTGGGGCAAGAAACAACGCGAAAGCAAGTTAAATTTAGCCAAATTTGATGACTTTGCAAAAATTTTAAGCGATAGCTTAAAAGGATGATTGTTGCAAGATAAAAAAAATGCCATAATCTCCGTCACGCTTATCGTAAGCCTAGTAGTTTGCACCATACTTTACAATCTATACTCACAGTATCTAAAAGAGCGTAAAGAAGAGAGTATAAAGGTTTATTTCGACTATCAGATCAAACAACTTAACAAAAACATAGAAGACGCAAAACTATCATCGCTGGCACTTGCTATCATCTTAAGCAAAAACGACGCGATACAAGAGTGTTTTACGAGCAACGACAGAACAAAGTGCTTGCAAGATGTTGAGGAGATAATAAACACCTTCGGCACGGTTTCCGTATATAAAAATTTACGTCTTCATCTGCATACAAAAGACTTAAGAAGCTATGTTAGAAGCTGGGATACAAAGCTTTATGGAGATAAACTTACTCACTTTAGACACCTCATCAGCGAGTCAGCAAAGCAAAAACGACCAATGACAGGGATAGAAGTCGGCATGGCTGGAGTTAAGATCCGCTCCATATCAGGAGTAATGGTAGGCGAGCAAAATGTTGGCACGATAGAGGTTATGCTTGATTTTGAGTACATGGGAGAGTTTTTTAAAGAACAAGGTATCGATCTTTTTGTGCTTTTAGATAAGGACCAAGCCATAAGCAAACAAGGCATAAGAAACGCAAATTTACTTAGCAAATACTATATCGAAAATTTAAATACCGCAAATTTAAATATACTTGAAATTTTACGCGATATAGACTTTGATCAAAATGACTTCATAAGATATAAGAAGCATTATTTTAGTGTCGTGCCACTTATGGATGCTAGCTCAAAGCGTATAGGATATTACGTGCTTCATATCAACAAAGATGAAAAAGAGCGCAACCTATCACAAAACTACATCCCAGACAACGAGTTCTTGTTTTAAATGTTATCAATCTGAAATTTGAAAATAATAATAAAAAGTGCTTCCCTCTTTAGGGACGCTTTTTACTTCGTATTTTATATCTTCCTTGTTACAAATTTCACTCACGATATTTAGCCCCAGACCAAAACCGCCTCGCACCTCGTCTTCTCTTACATAACGCTTCCAGATACGCTTTGTATCTTTAATACCATCACCAAAATCCTGAACACTAAGCACGGCCTCTTCGCCGTTTGATCTTAAATTTATTATCACCCTGCTATCTTGAGGACTGTATTTTATAGCATTTGTAATGGTGTTGTCGATTATCCTTTGAGCTGCAAGTTTGCTGATATTGACAAAAATTTTTTCTTCTAAATTTGGAACAAGCATGATATGTTTTGACTGGGCAACGCTATTTAAAAACAAAATTCTTTCATGTATATATAAGCCAAGGTCAATCCGCTCTTTTGGAAATTTTATATATCCGCGTTTGATGTAAAACTCGACATCTTCGTATGTTATTTGCATTTGTTTTAGGGCATTTTTGATACGATTTGTGTATTTGTTATCCATGCCAAGCATTTCAAGGTTCATACCTGCTACGCCAAGAGGTGTTTTTAGCTCATGCATGGCATCGTTAAAGAAGTTACTCATGTATCTTTGAACATCTTTGTATGGCTTTACACTACCAAGATAGCTCATATAAAGTATAAAAAATACCATAACCAAGGCAACAGTAAGCATAAGAGCGGTTAAGAAAACCATACGTTTGTTGCTTTGCTCTTGGGTTACTATGATATAGTAAAGCTTTTTATCCTTAAAGAAAAAACTCTTATAAAATAAAAATTTACCTTGCTCAAGCACAACAAATTTAAAATTTTCAGGTCTTACACTAAGGGTAGAAACGATCGGGTTAAAATCAGCATCATAAATAGCGTATTTAAATATAAGAGAAGTTGGCATCTCTTTGTTGTTTAAAAACAGTGTTCGTATTTGTTTTTCGTATTTAAGTAAGCTAAAAAGATTTTTTGAAGTCTCATCTTTTTGGCTTAATCCCAAAATAACCAAACTTTGAAATACAAATAACGCCATAATGACGATAGTGGCTAAAATGGGAATTTTAAAGCTTTTATCCATTTATTTTATAGCCGACTCGTCTTTTTGATGTTATAAATTCATTTGATGTTTTTTGACGAATTTTAAGAACATGCATCCTTATATCAGCGCCGTCTATCTCTTTGTCGCCCCAGACAAACTCACGCAACTCATCCATGCTTACATACATGTTTAGATGAGATACTAAGCACTCAACAAGGTCAGTCTCTTTAGCACTTAAGTCTATTAAAGCCCCATCTTTTTGCAAAACTCTTTTGCTTGTATTAAACTCAAATCCCCCATTTAGCTTAATTACATTTTTATCATCGACACTATAATACTTCCTCATAAGCTCGGCAACTCTAAATTTAAGCTCAGCTAGCTCAAACGGCTTTTTTAAATACTCATTACAGCCAAGCTCGTAGCCTATCGCCATATCATCGATATCAACAAGCGATGTTGTGATCATTATAGGCGTGTTTAAATTTAAATTTTTTATGTATTTTATAACCTCATGTCCGCTTATCTTTGGAACTTTTATATCAAGGATAAAAAGATGATAAAAGTTGCTAGCTATCAGATCACAAGCTTTTTGACCGTCACTAGCGCAATCAACATCATATCCAAGCATTTGCAAATACTCACAAACACTCTCTTGAAACTGTATGTCATCTTCTAAAAGTAAAATCTTCAACACAAACCTTTGCTCTTTAAATTTAAAGGAGCGTTTGTATAAAACAAACGCTCATGTTGCTCATGCACCGGTAAAAATTTGACCTGCATAAACAATGTAATATCTTAGCAAAATTACGCCACATATTACAAGTAAAGTATTTAAAAGTATTGCAGTTGGTTTATATGCATGACCTTTTAATACGGTAAGATCTATCACGATAGGCAAAACAAGCCCCATACCTACAACACCAAACCAGAAAATCCCTGCTAAAGCGCCGCTTCCTAAAGCTTGAACAGCAACAACCTCACTGCTACCGCCCTTTGAAAACATAAGAGCAAATAAAGCACCAAGCAAGGCTATCTCACAAACTATCGCAAAAAGGTCAAATTTTAATAAGCCTGCCACAACATGTTGGTCGATATTATCTTTAAAAAAGACCATACCACAAATAACGCTTGCAGCTATACCAGAGCTAAATCCTGAAACTAAAAATAGTATAGGAAGCACAGGGGTGTCCCATAGTGGAAGTTTGCTTATCGCACTTAGCAAAAAGCCCGTATATACGCCAACTCCTATAGCTAGGACGAAAAGTAAAATTTCCATTAATTTTACAAGACCTGACTTTAAAACTAAATTTGAAAGACTCTCTAAGATAGATATATTGCTTGCTTTTATTTGCGGTGCAAATGCAACTAACAAATAAATAAACGCAAGAGGCGTATAAAGCAAAAGCAAAGCAACACCTATAGACATAACTGAAGCAAAGTTATATTTTATAAGTATCCAGTAAAAACTAAGAGGCTTACCAAGGTCAAGCACCAAAAGTGCAAGTCCCACACAAATAGTTATAGGTGCTATTATCGCAGCTGCCTTAAAACAACCGTCAAATTTAGAAGATGATGAAATTTTATCAAGCTCTATACCCTTCCATCTAAGAAATAACGCAACTATCATCGCACCTGCACTAAGACCCGCCAAAAATAAATACACCGCGATCGGCCAAGGCCAATAAATTTCATTATATTGAGCCATACTTCCCCACATATTATTCATTGTTTCCTCCTTTGCGGTTAGCTATCATTCCAAGCTGTGGTCTTGTTTTAAATTCCTCTTTAGGAAGATAGACTTTTTTCTCTTTCATGATTTTTGAAACTTCAGAATTTTCATCGTTTAGATCGCCAAATGTAAGAGCATCTGTCGGACAAACTGTAACGCAAGCCGGCTGCTCGCCTTTTGAAAGGCGTGTTTCATAGCAAAATGTACACTTACCTATCTCACCTGTTTGCGGCTCAACAAAACGAGCATCATAAGGACAGGCCAGGATGCAGTATTTACAGCTAACACATGTGCGATGATCAAGCAGTGTAATGCCTTCTGCCGTTTTAAAACTAGCTCCCGTAGGACATACCGTAACGCAAGGACTATCTTCACACATAACGCAGCTGTGGCGTAAAAAATCCATCTTTAAATTTGGAAACGTTCCTGTCATTTTTGCATGCACTTGCAAGCGATAAACTCCGCTTGGAACGTTGTTTTCGCTTCTGCATGCAACCGAACAGCCTTGACAGCCGATGCATAAATTTTCATCATGTATCATAAAGTATTTTTTCATCATCTCCCCCTTACGCCTTAATAATATCCACGCCAACATTTGTTATCATCGTGGCTGCCACCGGACCCTCTTCCGGATTTAAAAGTCTGCTTTGGTTTGTTCCGTCGCCGTCTGTACGAGTCATGCCAGGCGTTGTATGACCAAATCCGTGATAAACGAACAACGTATCTTCTCTTATGCCCTCAGTCAGCATAACTTTACCTTTGTCTTTGCCAAATTTATTCTGCAAGATAACTTTATCTCCATCTTTTAGTCCTTTTCTTGCTGCAGTTTTTGGATGTATCCAGATCGGAGCTTCACTCATCATATCATTTAAGAAAGGAACGTTTTGCGTATGTCCGTTTGTATGTATAGGTGTTTTTCCACTCATCAAGCAAAGCTCATGACCGCCAAATACATCCATATCTAGCGTATTTAAGCAACCATACCCAGGGAACTGAGCCTCTACTTCCTCGCTAAATAGCTCTATCTTGCCACTCTTTGTTTTAAGTTTAGCCATACCGTCCATAAGACCGTTTTCATCTACAAATTGAGCTGCGCTTGGATATTTTTCAACGAATTTAGCAACAGAACCTTTTTCTCTATATAAAATTCCAGGTACTTTCCAGGTCACATAACCGTCTTTTTCAAGGGCAGCTAAAAGGTCTACATTGCCCTTTACTTGTTGCATACGCCACTCTCTGATGTCGTTCCATTTGTATAGTTCGTCTATTTTCATTTTGCGCGCAAGCTCTCTGAAAATTTCAGCGCCACTCTTTGTATCGCCGATAGGCTCGACTATTTTATTTCTTATCATATATGCAGGCTTTTGACCTGATTTATCCTCTATACCCTCATCTCTTTCAAGATAAGTGCTCTCAGGTAAAACCACATCCGCATAAGTTGCCATATCGTTTAGGTAAACATCACTTACTACGATAAAGTCAAGTTTTTTCATAGCATCTATCGTTTTTTGCGTACCGGCAACGTTTATTAGGTGGTTAAATCGTATATTAAACCAGCCTTTTACAGGATAAGGTTTGTCTGTTAAAATTGCGTCAGGAATATCCATCAAAACACCGTGTTGGCGGCTAACAAATTTATGTTTTCCATCCTCACCCGCAAAGTCAACCCTTGTTCCTTTTGGCACTTTAAAGTCTTTATCTGGGTTTGTTATCTCGGGGATTTCATTTAGTCCTGTTAATTTGTTATATGTTTTTGCATTTTTACCACCAAAAAGACCGCCTTTAACTTCCCAGTTGCCCATCATAGCATTTGCAGTCATAATGGCTCTTGTTCTCATGTATTCGGCTCTTGTAGTTGTAGTTTTGTGTCCAAAGTCAATGATAACGCGAGGTGCTGCAGCCCAAATTTCAGCCGCTATACGCTCAACTGTTGCAGCAGGTATGCCAGTGATACTTTCTTGCCACTGTGGAGTAGTATCTTTTGCCGCCTCTACGACCTTATCAAAGCCTATAGTAAATTTCTCTATAAATTCTTTATTATAAGTATCATTTTTAATCCATGTATTAATAAGCGCCATAACAAAAGCCAGGTCAGTTCCCGGTTTTACAGGTAGCCATTCGTCTGCTTTTGAAGCAACAACACTAAATCTAGGCTCGAGAACTACAAGCTTTGTATCTTTTTGGTCCGCAAATTTCGCAAGCTTTTTAGCATCTGATATAACTATGCCTTCAAATAAATTGTGTCCGAAGTTTACAATGTATTTTGCGTTGCTAAAGTCACGTTTTAACTTCGCGTCACCATACATGTGAGTACAAACCATTTGGTATGTTATCGGACAGTTTGAAAAGTGAGAAAAGCAGTTTGGCGAACCATAGCTTGAAGCAAAATTTACCATCAACTTATGTGTTTGACAGCTTTTACAGGTAAACACAAAGCTTTGCGGTCCGTATTTATCTTTAATCTCTTGCATTTTAGTTGCAACTAGATCTAACGCCTCATCCCAACTAGCTTCACGCCATTTGCCTTCGCCTCTTTCGCCAACGCGTATTAAAGGCTTAACTATACGTTGCGGATCGTAAAGCTGAGAGTGTCCAGAGCCACCTCTAGCACATACTGAAGTTCCTGTTCCGGACGCTTTGTGGTTACCTTGTATAAAAACGTTTTTACCGTCTACCACGCGTCCTTCGATAGGACATCGTGAAGAGCACATTTCACAGAAGCTAGGAGTAAAACTCTCGCTTCCTTTTAATGCTTTAGCACCAACCGCCCCTAGACTGCCAGGTGTAAAACAGGTTGCTAAAACACCCGCTCCAGCGCTTGTTTTTAAAAAATCTCGTCTTGATTTATTCATCTTCTCCTCCTTAGACTTCAGTATTATTTTACAATAATTTCGTAAAAATAGAGTAAAATTTTACTTAAAGATAAAATTTAGTTTCTAAGATTTATATTAAATGGGAGAAAATGTAAAAAATGTTACATTTTATTCTATTAAAAGGAAGAATAATCGGTTAAGATTTCTCTTAACCGATTTTAGTTTTTATAAAAGCACAGGTGCAACAAGGAAGCCCAAAGCAACTGATATTGCTACCATTATAGTACCTGGAACAAAGAATGAGTGGTTAAATACAAATTTACCGACTTTTGTTGTTCCTGTGTCGTCCATAGCGATAGCGCCAAGTGTTGTTGGGTAAGTTGGAAGCACGAATAAGCCTGAAACAGCTGCGAAAGAAGCAACTAAGATCCAAACGTGTTGTGCATTCTCAGGACTTGTCATACCAAGAGCAACGGCAACAGCAGGCATCATAACGCGAGTTGTTGCAGCTTGTGAGTATAGCAAGCAGCTTAGGAAGTAAAGTACCACAGCTAGGATAAATGGATACTGGACAACCACATCCTTAGCTACCTCTTTAATGCTTTCAATGTGTCCGTTAACAAATGTCGTTCCAAGCCATGCGATACCGATGATACATATACAAGCGTTCATACCGCTTTGGAATGTACTAGTTGAAAGTAATTTACCAGTTTCAACTTTACATAAAACAACGATAGCAAAACCGATAGTAAGCATAAAGCTGATGATGGCATTATCACGTGTTAAGATTGGATTTTCGATAAGACCAACACTTTTTGAGATCGCAAGCGCATAAGCAACGATAATCAAAACACCAACACCAAATATCGCAACTGATCTTTTTGCATAAGGGTTTAGCTCTTTATACTCAACATTTTTTACCTCTTCAACAAGACCTTTTGCAAGTCTTTCTTGATAGATAGGATCTTTTGAAAGATCAAGATCGTAAAATTTGTTTACAAAAAATGCAGTTACAACCATAGCAATGAAAGTTGTAGAAATACATATAAATAAAAGTATAGGATAGCTAACACCCAAAGGCTCACAAACGCCTGTCATTGCAACAAATGCTGCTGAGATAGGGCTAGCAGTAATTGCTACTTGGCTTGAAACAACAGCAAGTGCAAGTGGTGCGCTTGGTTTGATGTTTTGACCTTTTGCAACCTCAGTAATAACAGGAAGCATAGAAAACGCAGTGTGTCCGGTACCAGCAAATATAGTTAGTAAATATGTAACTATTGGTGCTAGGTAGTTGATTTGTTTTGGGTTCTTACGTAAAATTTTAGAAGCTACTTGAACCAAAAAGTCAAGACCACCCGCAACTTGCATAGCAGTAATTGCAGAGATAACAGAAGCAATAATAAGGATAACATCCATAGGGATGCCCTTCATCTCAACTTTCATACCAAGCATAGCTAGTATAATGATACCTAAACCGCCGGCATAACCGACACCCATACCACCAAGCTTAACGCCTAGGTAGATGCCTCCGAACAGGACTATAATCTGCAAAATCAGCATTATATCCATAACGAAACTCCTTTTGTTAAATTTTGTCTTTAAAAAAATTTTTTAAGAACATTTGGTTGAATTTTGACATATTCAACCAAATACTTATCTTAAATTTATTTGCCCATGCTTGGATTTAGCATATTTTTTGGCTCAAGAATCTTATCGATCTCTTCTTTAGTTAAATATCCTCTTTCTAAGCAGATATCACCTACGGCTTTGCCTGTTTGTAAAGCTTCTTTAGCAATAGATGCTGATTTTTCATAACCAATATAAGGGTTAAACGCTGTAACTATACCTACAGAGCCTAGTACTGATTTTAAGCAAGCTTCAGGATTTGCAGTAAGTTTTTTGATAGCTTTTTCAGACAATGTTTTCATTGCGTTTTCAAGGATTGTAATAGAGTTAAATAATCCATAAGCTATACCTGGCTCAAACGCATTTAGTTCAAATTCTCCTCTCTCACTGCAAAGCATTATAGTTACGTCATTACCGATAACTTCATAGCAAGCCTCGCCTACCACTTCAGCAATAACCGGATTTACTTTACCAGGCATGATTGAACTACCAGGTTGCATTTGAGGTAGATTGATCTCACCTAAACCGCATCTTGGACCTGAGTTCATTAATCTTAAATCGTTTGCGATCTTACTTAGTCTAACAGCAGCTGTTTTTAGAGCACCGCTTACATGAACAAAATCTCCTGTATCTTGTGTAGCAGCGATAAAATCTTCAGCCGGTTTAAAATCAACCCCCGTAATAGCGCTTAACTTTTTCTCAACTACGAATTTATAGTCAGGGTGGCAGTTAATGCCAGTTCCTATCGCAGTAGCACCCATGTTTAGATGAGTTAAAGTTTCGCGAGCAGCTGTGATTTTAGCGATATCGCTTTTAATATAGCTTGCAAACGCGTTAAAGGTATTACCAAGTGTTGTAGGAACAGCATCTTCAAGCTCTGTTCTACCCATTTTGATTATGTCTTTAAAGTCTTTTGCTTTTATTTCAAGCTCAGTCTTTAACTCTTCCATGGCTTTAAGAAGATCGCCAAGTTTGGCATGCGCAGCTACTTTTATTGAACTCGGATAAGCATCATTTGTGCTTTGACCAAGGTTGGTGTGATCGTTTGGATGTAGGTATTGATACTCACCTTTTTTATGACCCATTAGCTCAAGTGCAATGTTTGTGATAACCTCATTTGCGTTCATATTTGTAGATGTTCCAGCGCCACCTTGTATCATATCAACTACAAATTGGTCAAGATATTTACCTGCAATTATCTCATCGCAAGCTTTAGCTATAGCATCGGCCTTATCGGCATCCAAAACACCAACCTCTTTGTTAGCTAGTGCAGCTGCTTTTTTTATCTGAGCAAATGCTTTTACAAAAAACGGATAATCCTTAAGAGTTCTACCGCTCATATGAAAATTCTCAAGCGCTCTGAAAGTCTGCACACCGTAATAAACGCTGTCGTCTATCTCTAGCTCACCAATGAAGTCGTGTTCTTTTCTTGTTCCCATCATTTCTCCTTTAAGAAAATTGTTAGTGAAACTATATCTCTTTTTTTAATTTTTTAAATTAATTTGGATTTTATTTTTTAAACTTTCTTCAAAAATCTCATTTAATCGCACTTTTGGTTAATACTAAAAATATAATTTAAGTTAAAATTTATATTTTTGATTGACAAAAAATGATATTTTTTTAAAATGTTATTTTTTTATTATTAAAATATTGCGTATTTTCTCATATATCTACCATGCTTTTTAAGCTTAGAGCATGATTTTTTGATAATTTTTATCCAAAATAGTATTAAAAGTTTTATAAATTTTATGCAGAAATTCTAAATTTTGGCGCTTTTTATGATAATTTTCATTTTTGCCTTATCCTAGAAAATATTGTTTAAGACTTCTCTTACAAAATTTTTAAAATTTAGCTAATTTTTAGAAAAATATTATATCCATTTACTTTTATGAGAGCAAAATGTGTTAAATTTATCCCATTATAACCACAAACAGTAGCTTTATATAAAGATTTAAACATAAAACTTAAGTAAAAAAATTATATATGAATATTAAAAAGAAGAGGATGGCCCGACTTTATAAAATTTGTCGGGTCGAAATTTATAATAATTTTAAGCGTCTAATCCTAAGCTCGTGCGGTATTCTTCATAACTTCCACGGAAATCAACAACTTCGCCATTACCTTTTAGGTGCAAAATTCTATTTGCAAAAGCGTCAA
Organism: Campylobacter sp. RM6914; assembly: GCF_004803835.1. Taxonomy (NCBI): domain Bacteria; kingdom Pseudomonadati; phylum Campylobacterota; class Epsilonproteobacteria; order Campylobacterales; family Campylobacteraceae; genus Campylobacter; species Campylobacter californiensis. The sequence continues at coordinate 1,347,834 of NZ_CP012545.1, forward strand.
TTAACTCTCTATCGTGACTTACACAGATAACAGAACCGCTAAAATTATAAAAAGCTTCACCAAGAGCGATGATAGCTTCAAGGTCAAGATGGTTGTTTGGCTCATCCATGATCATCAAATTTGGCTTGTGTAGCATAAGCTGAGAAAGGCGAACGCGATGTTTTTCGCCGCCACTTAGCGTGCCTACAGCCTTTTCTTGATCGGCGCCGCTAAAAAGCATCCTACCAAGGCATTTGCGAATTTCATCTATGTCTTTGTTTTTTGCATCCTGCAGATATTCATATAGTTTTAGATCGCCATCAATCTTATTTACCGTATCTTGCGCAAAGCATCCTAGCTCAATGGTAGCACCGATATGGACGGTTCCACTGTCTGGTGCTAGCTCACCAGTAATGATCTTACAAAGCGTGGTTTTGCCTACGCCGTTGTGTCCTATAATAGCTACTTTATCGCCCTTTTCTAGTTTGAAATTTAAATTCTCAAAAATAACCTTATCATCAAATTTCTTTGAAATTCCACTTAGCTCGATAAGCTCATTTCCTATCTCACGATTTGCACGGAACAAAATGCTAGGATCGCGACGACTAGAGACCGCTATCTCTTGAATGTCAAGCTTTGCCAGCTGCTTTGCACGACTTGTTGCCTGACGAGCTTTTGAGGCATTTGCGGAGAAACGAGCGATAAATTTTTCAAGCTCCTCTTTCTCTTTTAGCTTTTTATCACGCTCCATCTCATGTTGTTTAGCTATCAAATTTGCAGCCATATACCATTCATCGTAGTTACCGGTAAATTCGCGAATTTTCTTAAAATCAACATCAAGGATATGCGTGCAAACACGGTTTAGAAAGTGACGATCGTGGCTGATAACTACAAGCGTTCCTTCGTGGCGGTTCAACTCGTTTTCAAGCCAAGCGATAGCATCGATGTCAAGGTTATTTGTAGGTTCGTCAAGAAACAAAATATCAGGCTTTGGAAACAACACTTGTGCCAAAAGCACTTTTACTTTATCTGAGTTTTCAACCTCGCTCATAAGTTTATCAAATTCATTTAGTCCAAGCGAACTTAAAATTTTCTCGATACGCGTTTCATACTCATAAGTCGGGTCTTCTTCTGCGGAAATGATCTCAAGCTCACTCAAGCGATCATTGATCTCATCCGTAAATTCCTCGCTCATATAAAGCTTTTCTTTCTCTCTTACTGCGTCATAAAGGCGTTTGTTGCCGTAAAGCACAGCATCTTTTAACGTAAAATTTTCAAAAGCAAACTGATCTTGACCAAGAACTCCGACACGAAGTCCATTTTCAATTACTATCTCGCCGCTACTTGCTTCTATATCACCGCTTAAAATTTTTAAAAATGTCGATTTACCTGCGCCATTTGCTCCGATAAGTCCATATCTGTTTTGGCGCTTTAACACCAAATTTACATCTTCAAAAAGCAAACTGCTAGCAAAACGCTGCGTAAGTCCCTTAACTTCAAGCATATTTATCCTTAGTGAATTTTTTAAATTTTATATTTTGCCAAAATGTTGATTAAAATTTGATAACTGGCATTTTTAGACTACTTACGAAATATTTTTATATATTTTAATGTAAGTAAAATTTATTTCTTGAGCATGGTTTTTAATATACGCTTGCCTATCTCAACGCCAGGCTGATCGTATGTATTAACACCAAGCATTACTCCCACGGCTGAAGTTAAAAGCTCATAGTAAAATATCAAAAATCCGACATGTCTCTCATCAAGCCTATCAAGCTCTAAAATATCCACACTTAAACCTTCTTGCACAAGAGCCATGGCTGTTGCGTCACACTGGGCGTTTAAAAGCCTATTTAGACTAAGTCCCGCAACAAAGTCACACTCCTCAAGTCCTTTTAAACTAATGCCAGGAACAGCCACCTCGGTACTTTCACAAATTTTGATAAAAGTTACGGTTTTATCCTTGATGCCATCCATGATAAGCTGTAAAAAACTATGTTGATCACTTGAGCCAATAAGTCCGATAGGAGTTCTGCCGACACGTTTGAAGCCTTTTTTCTTTCCAAGGCTTTCAGCCCAAAGCTGAACATACCAGTCGTTGAATTCACGAAATCTATCGCAATAACCAAAGACAACATTTATATGGGCGTTTCTGTGAATTGCGTAGTGGTACGCCTTTGCCATTAGACTTGTATCGTTTTTGTCTATGTAACGACTTTTGCATTCCAACGCCCCTTCTAAAAGCTCTTTTATGTCATATCCGCAAAGCGCCAAAGGAACAAGCCCAATAGCACTTAAAACACTAAACCTGCCACCTACATTTTGTGGGATATTAAACACTTTTATAGAGTTATTTTTTGCAAATTCTTCTAAATTTGTTCCAGAATCTGTTATTATCAAGAAATTTTTGCTTAAATTTTTAGGTTTAAATTCGTCCAAAATGCACTTAAATATCGTGATGGTTTCGATCGTATTGCCTGATTTTGAACTTACGATAAACAAAGTTTCTTCAAATTTTATATCATCCATGACCGCTTTGTAGCTTTGAGGGTCAACATTGTCAAGGACATACAATTGGCGTTTTTGCTTTTTTGACTTAAGCATGGATCTTATAGCTTTAACCCCAAGAGAGCTTCCTCCGATACCTACTAATACAATGTTTTTAATATAAGATAAACTTTTTTCATATACATAAATTTCATCAACCGTCTTAAGCCCCGTTGATGGCAGATGATAGTATCCTATCTGACCGTTTTTATATTCGTCATTTATGCGTGCAGCATAAGCGTCTATCGTAGTTGAATCTATTAAGTTAAATCTAAATATATTTTTTATCATTTTTTATACTCTTTTGCATAAAAGAAGTTTGTAGCCTCCATGAAGCCATCTATACTACCGCAATCAAAACGTCTACCTTTAAATTTATATGCCAAAACCATACCCTGCTTTGCCTGAGTTTTTAACGCGTCAGTTATCTGAATTTCACCGTTTTTACCAGGCTTTGTATGCTCTAAAATATCAAAAATATCAGGAGTTAATATATATCTACCAATAATTGCCAAATTTGTCGGTGCTTCGCTAGGATCCGGTTTTTCAACCATATCATCAACCATAAGCAAATCATCTTCTATAAATCTACCGCTTACCACGCCGTAACTTTTGGTTTGCTCTCTTTCAACTTCCATAACGGCAACGATAGAGCAGCGATACCGCTCATAAATTCTCATCATCTGCGACAAGACGTTTTCGCCATCTTCATTTATACAAAGGTCATCTGCCAAAATCACACCAAAAGCCTCGTCACGAACTAAGGTTTTACCGGTATATATGGCATGACCAAGACCTCTCATCTCATTTTGGCGAGTAAAAGAAAAAGTGCATGAGCCCATTATTTTTCTAATGTCAGTTAATAGCGGTTCTTTACTAGTGCCTGCTATTTGATGTTCTAACTCGTAGCTTATATCAAAATAATCCTCCAAAGCACGTTTTCCACGTCCCACTACAAACGCCATATTATCCATGCCCGACTCAAGTGCCTCTTCTACTCCGTAATGAACAAGAGGTTTTGTAATAATAGGGAGCATCTCTTTTGGCAAGGATTTTGTCGCAGGTAAAAATCTAGTTCCGTATCCTGCCGCCGGAAATAAACAAGTTTGTAGCATTTGTGTCCTTTGAAAATTTGCGTTATTTTATCACTCGATGGCTAAAAAAGCACTTTGAGGAACGTTAAATTTTACTCTTTTTCCGGTGGCAAGCTCTTCACTTTTTAGCCTATTGGAACCAACTATACACTTTAGTAAAAAATCCCCCGCCTTTATCTTGATAAGCGACTTGTTGCCAAAATAAAGTGAAACAGAGTGCAAAATTCCCTCAAATTTAGCATTTTCTTCGTTTATGGTTATTAAATTTTGATTTATCGCGATCTTTTGTGCATCTTTTAACTCTTGTGGCAAAAACAATGAAAAATCCCCAAAATTTATGGCTCCGTCTTTTGCATCGAAAATATTTTTAAGCTCAAATTCACTAACCCTACCGTTATGCAAAAATATATTCTCGTCGCTTATTGCGCTTAACCATTTTTCATCATGGCTGGCGATGATGAAATTTGAGTCGTGTTGCTCTTTTACATACTCTATCGCTTTACTAAAAAGCCTCGAAGTTCCCATATCCACGGCATTTGTCGGCTCATCAAGTAAATTTAACCGAGCCCGCAACGACAACAAAAGTGCAAAGGCTATGCGTTTATTTTGCCCTGAGCTAAGTTCAAAGTGAGCCTTATCTAAAAAACTCTCGTCAAGCCCGACAAGCTCAAGCACTTCAGGTACTATAGCATTAAATTTAGCTTCCTGATTTCTACTTCTTAAAGCGAATTTAAAGTTCTCCCTTACACTTCTTTTTAGCAAGCTAGGCTCGGGGAGTAAGACTGCTATTTGCTTAAGCTCGCCAAGACTCATCTTGTTAAGCTCTTTATCCCAAATTTTTATACTTCCCTCGCTTGGCTTTAAAAGTCCAGAAATACACTTTATAAGAGTGCTTTTACCACTTCCGTTAAAGCCAGAAAGTGCAGTAGTTTGACTTGTGCTTATATCTAAATTTTTTATATCAAGAGCGGTAAAATTTTTATAATCAAGCTTTAAATTTCGTATCTTTATCATCTATCAAGCCTTTTTAAAGCATGAATAAGCAAATTTACCAAAAATGCAATACTAATTAAAACAAGCGCCAAGGCTATGCCCATATTAAACTCGCCTTTGCTTGTTTCAAGAGATATGGCGGTTGTGATAGTGCGAGTAAAGTATTTGATGTTGCCGCCTATCAACATGGCAACTCCAACCTCTGCGACTATGCGTCCATAAGCCGTAGCAACAACAACCATAAGCGAATAACGAAGCTCATAAAGCACACAAAAGGCAAGTTGTGCAGGGCTTAAACGATATGAAAGTATGCTTAGATAGTGCCTTTCATCCATATTTTCAACCACACTTGAGCTTAGCGAAACGATAATAGGAAGAGCTAGAACAAACTGCCCTAGCATTACAGCCTTTAAGGTAAAAAGTAGTTCAAGATCTCCTAGTGGACCGTTGCGAGTGATAAAAGCATAGATAATAAGCCCAACCGCAACCGTAGGCATGGCAAGCATTGTGTCGCTAAGTAGCTTTAAAGCCTTTGCAAACTTAAATTTATAAAAACCAAGAGCAAAACCAAGCGGGAGTCCAACCAAAAGTGCCGCTACTATCGACACACTAGAGCTTTTTAACGTGGCAAATATAGCTGAATACGTCGATTCGTCTCCGCTAAAAAGTAGCCCAAAAGCCCCCCTAATCCCTTCAAGTATAAAATCCAAAAAATAACCTTTGTGATTTAAAATATTTTATGTAAAAAATGCATATTAAATTTAACTTTTTATGCTATTATAGCATATTTTTAATACCAAATCTTAAGGAGAATTCTATGAAGAAAATACTTTTAAGTTCTATGCTTCTTGCATCTGCCATGTTTGCCGCAGACACCGACCTAACTATGGCAACCACAACAAGCACGGCAGATACGGGCTTGCTTGATGCGATAGTGCCTGTTTATAAGGCAAAAACAGGGGTTGATCTAAAATTTACTGCAGTAGGAACAGGAGCTGCTTTAAAAATGGGTCGAAACTGTGACGTTGACGTGCTTTTCGTGCACTCTCCAAAAGCTGAAAAAGAATTCATAGAAAAGGGATATGGCGTAGAAAGAAAAGCTGTTATGTATAACGACTTTGTTTTAATCGCCGATAAATCAATCGCCGATAAATTTAAAGACAAAGATCTAAAGAGTGCGTTTGAGATGATAAAAGCTCAAAATATCAAATTCTTCTCACGTGGCGACAAATCAGGCACGGACAATAAAGAAAAAGGTATTTGGAAAAGCATACTTGGTGAAGTACCTGAAAAAGACGGCTTTTACTCACAAACAGGTCAAGGCATGATAGCTACCATTAACATCGCGGCAGAGCAAAAAGGCGTTACGTTTACAGATCGCGGAACATACATCAAATACGAAGCAAACGCCAAAGGCAACCCTGATCTAGTTATCGTAAATGAAGGAGACAAAGCGCTTAAAAACTTCTACTCAGTTATCTCTGTAAGCCCTAAACACTGTCCTAAAACAGATATAGAAAATGCAGATAAATTTGGCAACTGGATAATCAGCGAAGAGGGACAAAAATTCATAGGCGAATTTAAGCTAATGGATAAACAACTTTTCACTCCGGACGCAGCAACTAGAAAGAACTGATCTTTACAAAACAGAAATTTCTTAAATTTTACATCAAAAAGCTTTCGCCTTGAAATTTAGTTTCACTACGATCCAAATTTAAGAGGCGATCGCCTGAAATAATCAAACAACAACCCATCTTAATATCAACCATAAAATAAATTTATAAAAGATAAGCTAAAATTCTTTCTAAAAACAGAGGAAAATTTGCAAACCGTATCTAAAATTTCAACCGCCAAAACAGAGATCAAAAAATCAACTTTCATAAGCTACCTAGCGCCGATGGCAGAATTTAGAACTCTCCACGAACAGCTAAAAGACCAACATCCAAAAGCAGTACATATCGTTTGGGCTTATAGAGAACTAAATAAATACGCTCAGATAGTAGAAAACCAAAGCGATGACGGCGAGCCAAAGGGCACAAGCGGAGCACCAAGCCTTAACGCACTAAGAGGAGCCGATCTTGTTGACACATGTGTATTTATCGTAAGGTATTTTGGAGGTATCAAGCTTGGCACGGGAGGATTGGTGCGAGCATATGGCGGAGCGGTAAATTTGGCCATAAACGAAGCTGAGCTTATTGAATTTGAGATAAAGGATGAGAGTGTGTTTTTTACTCCATTTACCTTAATGAGTCGTTTTGAACACTATTTTAACGCACAAAATTTAAATGATCTAAAACGTGAATTTAATGAAACCGGAGCGATATGGTCGGTTAAATTTAACGACAAAGAGTTTAAAAATTTTTATGATTTCTCTCATGTTTTTGAACACGAAGGGGTTGAGTTTTTGGCGCTTGGACTTAACACAAAACCCTATTTTTAAGCCTTTTAGTAGTAAAATCATCAAAAAATATAAAGAACTTGAATGACAACTTGGAATAATATCTATAACCACTTTGACCCAGTAGCTTTTAGTTTATTTGGCTTTAACGTGCATTGGTATGGCATAATGTATGTTCTAGCCCTACTTGGCGCATTAGCAGCCGCAAAATACTTTGTTAAAAAAGACAAAATCCCAATCACCGACGCAATGCTTGATAATTACTTTTTTTGGGTGGAAATAGGCGTGATACTGGGCGCAAGACTTGGCTATATTGCCATTTATTCAGGTGAAGCATGGTGGTATTTTACAAACCCATGGCAAATTTTCAACCCTTTTTACAACGGTGAATTTGTAGGAATTCGCGGCATGAGCTATCATGGTGCGGTTGTGGGATTTTTACTAGCCACTTTGCTTTACTGTAAAAAATACAAACAAAATTTATGGCTTTTGCTTGATCTATGCGCCTTATCCATACCATTTGGATACTTCTTTGGGCGTGTGGGAAATTTTTTAAACCAAGAGTTGTTTGGACGAGTTAGCGATGTGCCGTGGGCGATAAATGTCCTTGGCGCACTTCGCCATCCAAGTCAACTTTACGAGGCATTTTTAGAGGGTGTTGTAATTTTTGTCATCTTGTTTTTCTATAGAAAATACAAAAAATTTCACGGAGAGCTTATCTGTATCTATGCCGTGCTTTACACTTTAGCAAGATTTATCTGCGAATTTTACCGAGAACCTGATGTCGGTATAGGCTTTGTATTTTTAAATTTTTCAATGGGGCAAATTTTATCCACATTAATGTTTAGCGCCGGAATTGGAATTTATATTTTTTTACGTAAAATTAACAATAATATTTAATAATGGTTAAAGACATATTGTAGTAGTATTACATTAAAATTTTAGATTTACCATTTAAGCTTTTTCTAAAATTAATCATTTAAAGGAGGGCTCATGAGTGAGCTGATAGAGGGTTTCTTAGGCAAGAGAGTCGATACTAAAAAGAGTCGATTGCCTGCGCTTTGGGATAGATGGCAAAGTATCACGGGTTTTATTTTAGCCTGTTTTATATTGTGCCATATGGTTTTCACTTCAACGATTTTGTTAGGTAAAGACGCATTTAACGCTGTCGTCGGTTTTGCTGAAGCGAAATTTTTGTTTGGAGAGGCAACGTGGTGGATTACGAACGTTATTGCTGCTGTTATCTTTGCAGTGTTCATTACTCACGCGTTTTTAGCCATGAGAAAATTCCCTGCGAACTATAGACAATATAAAATGTTTAGAGGACACAAAGATCGCATGAAACACGGCGATACTACGCTTTGGTGGTTTCAGTTTTTAACAGGTTTTGCTCTATTCTTCACAGCTAGTGCACACCTTGTGGACATAGTGTTTGGCGGACATATTACTGCTGAGAGTTCAGCACAAAATTTTGCTACACTAGAACTTTTCTACTTTGCACTTCTTGTATTTATGGTTGTTCATGCAGGCGTTGGAATGTATCGTTTGTATGTAAAATGGGTAAGCATAGATGGCGCGAACAGACATGAAATGCTTGAAAAAAGAAAGAAAGCAAAAGTCGTTGTTTTTGCTGTGTATGGCGCGTTAGCTGTGATCGCACTAATTGCTGACTTTGTTTGGCTAACCGTAAAGTAGGAGCAAAAAGATGAATGTAAAATATTGTGATGCATTAGTTATAGGTGGTGGTCTAGCTGGACTTAGAGCTGCTGTTGCGGCAGGAGAAAAAGGACTAAGCACTATCGTTTTAAGTCTTATTCCTGTAAAAAGAAGCCACTCGGCTGCAGCTCAAGGTGGTATGCAAGCAAGCCTTGGTAACTCAAAAATGAGCGAAGGCGACAACGAAGACGTACACTTTGCCGATACCGTAAAAGGTAGCGACTGGGGTTGTGATCAACAAGTGGCTCGTATGTTTTGTCAAACTGCACCAAAAGCTATTAGAGAGCTTGCCGCATGGGGCGTGCCTTGGACTAGAATTACAAAAGGCGAAAGAAGCGCTATTATCAACGCCCAAAAAACAACTATCGTAGAAAAACCTGAAGTTCACGGACTTATCCACTCTCGTGACTTTGGTGGTACAAAAAAATGGAGAACGTGTTATACAGCTGACGCTACAGGACATACTATGCTTTTTGCCGTAGCAAACGAAGCTTTAAAACACAATGTTGATATCCACGATCGCAAAGAGGCTATCGCATTAATCCACGAAAACAACCGCTGCTACGGAGCGATAGTTCGTGATCTAGTAACAGGCGAAATAACAGCTTATGTTTCAAAAGGAACATTGATCGCAACAGGCGGCTACGGTAGAGTTTATAAACACACTACAAATGCTGTTGTGTGTGAGGGTATCGGTGCTGCTATCGCCCTTGAAACCGGCGTAGCTCAACTTGGCAATATGGAAGCTGTTCAGTTCCACCCAACTCCAATCGTTCCAAGCGGTATACTTCTAACAGAAGGTTGTCGTGGTGACGGCGGAATTCTTCGTGACGTTGACGGCTATCGCTTTATGCCTGACTATGAGCCGGAGAAAAAAGAGCTTGCAAGCCGTGACGTTGTAAGTCGTCGTATCATGGAACACATCAGAAACGGCAAAGGCGTAAAAAGCCCTTACGGCGAGCATGTTTGGCTAGACATATCTATCCTTGGACGCGAACATATCGAGAAAAACTTACGTGACGTTCAAGAAATTTGCCAAATTTTTAACGGTATAGATCCAGCAGATGAGGGTCCAAAAGGTTGGGCGCCAATCCTTCCTATGCAACACTACTCAATGGGTGGTATTAAAACAAAACCAACAGGCGAGAGTCCAACTTTAGCAGGTTTATTTAGTGCTGGTGAAGCGGCTTGCTGGGATATGCACGGCTTTAACAGACTTGGCGGCAACTCAGTTTCTGAAACAGTTGTTGCTGGTATGATTGTAGGTGATTATTTTGCCGACTACTGCGCTTCTCATGAGATCGAGATAAAAACTGAAAATATACAAAAATTTGTTAACAAAGAGCTTGATTATATGAACGAGCTTGTTAATAAAGATGGTAAATTTAATATATTTGAAATCAAAAATCGCATGAAAGACATCATGTGGGAACACGTAGCTATCTTTAGAACAGGCGAGGGGCTTGAAAAAGCCGTTAAAGAGCTTGAAGAACTATATAAACAATCACTTGATGTTAAAGTTACAAACAAAACTTTATTTGGCAACCCTGAGCTTGAAGAAGCTTACCGTGTACCAAAAATGTTAAAACTAGCACTTTGTATAGCTTACGGCGCTCTTCTTAGAACTGAAAGCCGCGGAGCACACTACAGAGAAGACTATACAAAACGCGACGACCTAAACTGGCTAAATAGAACTCTAACAAGCTGGAAAGAAGGCGATACAATGCCAACAGTAGCTTACGAGCCACTTGATATCATGAAGATGGAAATTCCACCGGCATTTAGAGGATATGGTGCAAAAGGTAACATTATAGAGCACCCAGACAGCGCAGTTCGCCAAGCGCAAGTTGATGAAATTCGCGCAAAAATGGAAGCTGAAGGCAAAGGCAGATACGAGATACAAAATACACTTATGCCTTATGAGCTTCAAGAAAAATACAAAGCACCAAACGAAAGAGCAGGTATAGGATATGAGTAGAAAAATAACTATTAGAGCGTTTAAATATAACCCACTCTCTAAAATTTCAAAACCGCATTTTGCAAGTTATGAGCTTGAAGAGACTCCAGGTATGTCATTATTTATCGCGTTAAACGTAATACGCGAAAAATTTGATCCGGATCTAAGCTTTGACTTCGTTTGCCGTGCGGGTATTTGCGGAAGTTGCGGTATGCTAGTGAACGGCACACCAAAACTTGCATGTAGAACACTTACAAAAGACTACGAAAGTGGTGTTATCGAACTTATGCCACTTCCTGTGTTTAAGCTATTAAAAGACTTAAGTGTAGATACCGGCAACTGGATGAATGCGATGAGTAAACGCGTTGAGAGCTGGATACACACAGATCATGAGCCACAAATCGCTAAACTTGAAGAAAAAGTCGAGCCTGAAGTGGCACAAGAAGTTTTTGAGCTTGATCGTTGTATAGAGTGTGGTATATGTGTAGCAGCATGTGGCACAGCTATCATGAGACCAGACTTCATCGGTGCAGTTGGTCTTAACCGTGTTGCAAGATTTAAAATCGACGCACTTGATAAAAGAACAGATGAGGACTTTTATGAGCTTATCGGTGATGATGACGGAGTGTTTGGTTGTATGAGTTTACTTGGCTGTGAAGATAACTGCCCTAAACACCTACCACTTCAAAGCCGTATAGCATATATGCGTAGAAAAATGGCGGTTCAAAAGTAACTCGTCCTTTTATCTTCTTCTTATGGAGTTTGAACTATGTTTCAAACTCCTTCTTCTTGTAAATTTTTATATCTTTTATCTAAAATTTAAACGGTTTCAAGTAAGCGATCATCATTTATTTTTCTGCTGTTTTGTTTATTGCTTTACAGATCTTATTTAAAAATATTACTAGTAAAGACCATTTTAATAACACAATAAAAAGGCTCAATTTAACTTAAGAGAATTTCTACTTAGTTTTGCTCGTATCTTTGCAAGAACTCTTATCGGTTTTGATAAATTTTCTACCTCATCTCATTTGTAGTTGCAAGTAGAAGATAAAAACTTTCCTTATTATTGCATCTAAGCTCATACTCTTTTAAATGTGTGATAAAACTATCTCTTTTTATCCACTTCTTAAAGAGAGTGCAAACACAAGAAATTTAGTTAAGCAATGCTTAATTCTATAATGAACTTTAGTACTATAATCCATAAGTACATCATATGCTCTCCAACCATTAGAGCAAATCACACTCTTGTCAAATTTGCTAAAAGTCTTTAAATAAATAACAGTTCTTTACTAGAATAATTATTTACTACCTATGTATATACTTTACCATCTCGCTTTAACACTATTTCTGTTTACGGCTACGAGCTAGCAAAATAAAAACACCGGTTGTTTTACTAGCTTAACACCCAATGACACATTTTTGGCTTTAAAATAGCTCTCAGTTATCTATATTTACCACTAAATTTAGTTAGATACTTTTTAGCATTTGTTTGCCATTAAAATTCTTATTTGTTTAAAATATCTACATAAGGCTACTTCTAAAATTTCTATGATCTGTGATATTTTACCTGTCTTTATGTCTATACAAACATTTTTCAAATTTCTCTAAATTTAGCCTCTAAAATTCCACGAGGTATTATATGCTTATTTTTAACTTCACTGTATTAGTTGCTTTTAGAGAACATAAGTTAAATTGAGCCTATAAATTTTAGATGCTAATATCAATATTCGCAGTCTAAAAATTTAAAAAATACATATACTAAGAATGCAAATTTACTCTATATGGACAAAAATAAACTAAGCGTGTATTGTGGTTTTGATTAAACTAATTTTATAATATACTTCAAGGCAAGATCAAATAAAAATTTAAAATTATTTATAAAAATTAATTAAGAAGAAAAAGACGGGGATAGCCCCGCCTTGAGTATTTTAGTTTAGGATATTAAATTTATAAGATAATTGTAGCCAAAGCTCTTTGTCGCCAAAGTCATGTTCTTTATTACCTGATGCATTAGTTGCTTTTCTATCAAGATCTGTGTATGTTACACTTGCTTGAAGACCTTTAACCGATGGAATATCATACGAAGCTTGAATAGCCCAACCATCTATCTCTGCAGCCTGACCAGCTGTTTTGCCAAAAGCGCTTCCGCCATGAGTATTTTTAGATAGTCTATCTTGCTCACCTGTTACATAGTGTAAAGCTGTTTTTAGACCTTTGACACCAATAGTACTAAAGTCATAGTTTAGTATAAACTTATGAGTGTCCATACCTGCAAAACCTGTGTATATAAATGGTCCACGAATAGGCATAGCAGTGTATGAACCAGGTCCGTTACCTACGCCAAGGATTACCGCGTCATCATCACTAACTGTTGTATATGCATATGACGCACCAAATCCGTAAAAATCAGAAACGCCAACACGCACACCTAGCATATCACCATCTAGATTTACATTTTTAGCATCTAGTGAACCATCAGCACGTGAGCCCTTCCATTGTAGGTCGAATTTTAATTTTAGTAGGTCGGCTACCGGCAATACATAATTAGCTTCTGCTAAATATAAATCGATATCGCCATTTTTAGCAACCGTTGTAGGATATAATTCAACATCAGTAACTGCTGCATAAGCGCCGGTTAATTTAAGACCAGGAAGTGATTTGTTCTCAATATATACTGAGTAAATATCATCAAATTTAGCAGTATTTGGTCCAGTTAGGTTGCCAAGGATTACTCTATCTTTGAAAAGTGGAGCGCGTCCCGTGGTGTCATTTGCATGAGTTTTACCAGCGTCTATTTTACTACCCATAGCAACACTACTTCTGCCTTGGAATTTATAAAACCAGCCAGCCCATAAAGATGTATCAGGGATGTCTTTGTTTGTGATAGTCACACCCTCAAATGCCTCTTTGAAAGCACGAGTGTAGTTGCCAGCAACTAGTGGAGTAACTACGTATTGGCGACCTGCTTTGATGTCAGTTTTGCCAACAGCATAGCCTAAATATGCCTCAGAAAGTACAAAGCCATTAGCCCACCACTCTTTGTTATTCATCATTTTTGAATTTTGATCTACATGGAAAGGCGATCCCCAGCCTTGACCTGTAAGACCGATTCTAAATCCATAAAGTGGATCTGTAACATAACCAAGCTCAACACCAACACCAAAGATGTTTTCATTGTTTTGATCAGCAGTGCCTTCTTTTTCAGTATGGTCAGCATAAGTAGCTTTAAGTGTAGCAGAAAGTTTGCCGTTGCTTAGAGCTTCGGCAAGATTGTCAGCAGCATTTGCACTAGCTAAACAGCCAAGAGCTACAGCAGCAACCAAACTAAGTTTGCCTAGTTTCATATCGAACTCCTATTTTGATAATTTAAAAAAATCTAATATTAAAAATCTAATATTAAAAATTTTTATCTTTGCATTATAACATAGGAATTTTTATTTTTTACATAAATTTAGAAAAATGGTTACATTTTGGTAAACGTTGTGTATTTTTGCATATTTTTAAGTTAAGTTATACTAAAATCGCCACAAATTTTAACACCAAGAGTGAGAAATGTGTGAGTTTTTAGACCAATTTTGGAAGCATAAATTATTTTTAGATAAAGAAAAAGTCATCATTGCAGATGAGAGAATTTTAGCAGTTTTAGTGTGTGCCGATGAAGAGAATTTTGATAGATTTATCGCGCTTAGCGAATTTAGACAGATACTGCATTCGCTAGGCTTAAGAGCCGATGTTTTTAGTATACAAAGCGCACAAATAGGCATAATAAACGCGCTTAAAAATGCAAAAATATCAAAACAAAAACTGCTAAAAAATATAAAACTTATTAAAGATGAAAATATAATCAGCAATGAAAAATTTATTAAATTAGAAAACTTTATAAATAATTTATCACAAGAGCTAAATTTTAACCATCAAACAAGCGAAAGCAAGCATGACTTTTTTCATGATAAGATAGAAAAATTAAATGAAATTTCAAAGATTATCACTGATCTTGATAAAGATGGTTTTTTTACCCAAAGAGCTCAAAACGCAACACAAAAGATCAAAGAACTAAAATTTAATGTCGCACTCACGGGAGTGATAAATTCCGGCAAATCAAGCTTACTAAATGCACTTTTAGGCGAAAAACTCCTAGGCACCTCAAATGTGCCTGAAACAGTAAATTTAACCATATTAAAACACGCCAAAGAACCTTATGCAAACGTAAATTTCTGGAACGAAGAAGAGCTAAAACAACTTGAGATCACGCCTGATAATGAGCATTTAAATTTAGTTGGTAGCAGTAAAAAAATAAAAAAAGAGGAGCTAAAGAACTACACTTCGGCAAAAACTAAAATTTCACAAACCGTAAAAAGCGTCGAACTGTATGAAAACTTGGAGCTTTTACGAGATAACATCTGCATAATCGACACTCCCGGCATCGATGATGCGGTGTTTTTAAGAGAAGAGCTTGTTAGGAGATTTATGAGCGAATGCGATTTGATGGTTCACCTTATGAACGCCTCGCAAAGCACGACTCAAAAAGATGTAGAATTTATAAAAAATTCACTAAAAAACTCACATATCGTGTGCCTTGTAGTGGTGCTAACTCACGCTGATCTGCTAAGCCAAAAAGAGCTAAGCGAAGTTATAGAATACACGAAAAAAAGCATGGAAAAAGAGGGCTTAAGGGATGTGAAATTTTTTAGTGTAAGCTCAAAAAGATACTTTGAAGGCAAGGATGATAGCGGCGTAAGTGAATTTAAAGAGTATCTTTACGAAACATTTTTTGGAGAAGACAACGACAAATCAAAACTAAGCATAAACGCCTACAAGATGGAACTTGGCGCTGTTGCAGACGAGTTCTTAAGACAGTGCAAAACCCAACTTTTAACTCTAAACGGCTCAAATTTAGAATTAAACAAAAATTTAAATGACATCAAAGAGCAAAAACTTGCCTTGCAAAACGAGATAAAAAATATCAACGAAACAGTTAAATTTGAACTTGACAAGATAGACGTAGACAGCTTAAATTCACAGTTTCTGCTCACTCTTAAAGGACTTGCAAACACCATCAAAGACAAAGTCATAAACGAAAATGCATACCAAAAAAGACAAGGCAAGAGCGACGAAAAGCGCATAAATTATATCATTCAAAGTGCGTTAAATGATGGAATTTTAAATGCCGCAAGACTTAGTAGAAACGAAATTTTAAGACAGATAACATCTTGCACCGATACTTTAAATTTAAATTTTAACGACTTGAATATAAAAGTGGATAGTAAAATTTTTAACATCGGAGAATATCTTAGCAAGCAAAATATCGTTTTTGACTACGTAAAAATTTGCACCGATATATCAAAAAGCCTAAAACAAAAGGATCAAAGCGGCGTTTTGAGTGCGCTTGATGAGTTCTTAAAAGATAAAAACATAATAAATTTTGCAAAAAATTTAGCCATATTTGAGAGAGAAAAATTTCAAGCCCAACTTGATGAAAATTTAAAGACAAAACAAGAAAAACTATCACAAAATGAAAAAATCCTAAGTCTTGAGCTTAAAAATTTAAATAAAACAAGCGAAGAATTTAATGAAAAACTAAACCAAACAATAAAGCTTGAAGCCGAACTTGAGGGGATTATGAAGAGGTTGAAAGATGCTTAAAAACTTTATAAATTCATATAAAAGTGCATACTTTAAAATTTTTAGTGATGATTTTTACGGGGATTTTAAACGCTTCGAACAAGCGCTTTTGGAGCCTAAATTTCACCCAAGTGCCGAGCTTAAAAACGAACTAAGGAAACTTGATCTGTTTTTATGCGAGCCTGCACAAGTTGCTATCGTCGGTCAATTTTCAAGCGGTAAGTCAACATTTTTAAATGCCCTACTTGGTCAAAATGTCTTGCCAACAGGCGTTACGCCGGTAACCGCTCGCCTTACACACATTAAATACGGAGAAAATTTTTCGCTTAGGGTTGATTACAAAAACGGCAAAGAGCTAAATTTAAACATATCAGAGATAGAGAAATTTGTCGACCAACGCGTATTTAACGACGATGTAAAGGATCTTTGCATATATGCTCCGCTTGAGATTTTAAAACGTGTAAATTTTATAGACACCCCTGACCTAAACTCGCTTTCAAGTTCAGACACAAATATCACCAAGGAGGTTTTAAGTGATGTTTGTGGGGTTGTGTGGCTAAGTCTTATTGAAAATGCCGCAAGAGCAAGTGAACTAAGCCAAATAAACGAGCTGGTAAAAAGCGAAGAAAAAAGCGCGATATGCGTGCTTAACCAAAAAGATAAGCTAACCAAAGCCGAGCTTGATAATGTCATGACGCATGCAAAGGCAACATTTGACGGTATTTTTAAAGAAATAATACCGATATCTGCAAAACAGGCAAATTTAGCACGTGAAAACGGCGATGAGGCTCTGGCAAATAGCTCAAATTTCAAGGCTGTTTTAGAGGCGATAGAAAATACCTTTGCAAATGAAGAGATAAAGCAAAATTTTGTCCTTAAAAAGTGCAAAAACATCTCGCAAGAGTTGATAAGCGAACATGAGTATTTCATGCAAGTTTATGAAAAAGGGATGAAAATTCTTAGCGATTTTGATAAAAATTTAGAAAAAAACCTGGCTCTTGTAAAGCAAAATTTCTCCCCTAAAATCGAGATAGCATTTAACGAGATCAAGCAAATCGCAAAAGTCATAGCAGACGAGATAGTCTCAAGCATGAAGCCAAAGAAAATGAGGCGATTTGAGCACAAAAAGACGATATTAAAAGGCAAAAAGATCGATCAAATCGAATACGAAATAATGAGTTTTGACAATGATGAAATTTTTTCAAAGCTGATCTATAACGATGTTAAACTAGCAAAATTTTTTAGAATTTACAGACAAAATTTAAAGAATTTACAAGATGAGCTTTGCACGGCCTTAAGTGAAATTTATGAAAATTTAGAAAGTGAATTTTTAATATACAAAAGCGAATTTGAAGGTGTCAGAAAAGAGAGTGCGGTGCATTCTGATATCGAATTTGCCACGATACGAGCTTATGCAGGAAGAATTTACGAGCTTGTGCTTAGGGATTTTGAAGCGATAAAATTTGCCAAGATCCAAACACTTTTACTATTTTTTGAAAAATTAAATTTAAAAATCATAACAAACTACGAGAATGCAATAAAAATCGCAGTTCACTTCATCAAAGAAAAGATCGAAAATTCCATTGTTTCACACGAAAAAGATCCGATAAATTTCTCCGTTTACATACCAAGTGCAAATGAAATTTACGAAAGAGTTTTGATCTCGTTAAATTTATATGAATTTGAAAATGAAATGCTATCAAACGCTTCATTTTTAAATAAAATTTTATCAAGCATGAGAAAAGAATTTAAAGAGACGAAAGAGGCCAAAGAAGCTAGCCTATCCCACCTTAAAAATCATCATGAAACAATCATGCAAGAGCTTGCTGGGATTAAAATTTAATTAGTATTGTTTATGATATTGCTGCTAGTATTAGTGGCATTATCGGTGTCATTAGTGTCATTAGTATATTGTGTTGTAGTTGTTAGATTAATTGATTATGTGACTAAGCATATATATAGGCTAGAATAATTAAATATAAATACATATGATAGCTTGCAGTGATTAAATATATAAGTTTTCTTCGTTTTTAAAAACCAACGACTTAAATTTAAACGCGTATAAAACCACTGATGAAAATTTAAGAAAAGTATAGTTTTAAAAACCAATGGCTTAAATTTAAACAGTAAATCTTTGAAACTATATTACAAGATAGTTTGGTAAATTAATTTTTAGGAGCAATTAGGGAATTTCTTCCCTAATTAATTATTTAATAGATAGGTAATCAATACTGATTGCTTAAGTATTGATTGTTTGATCTTTTTACTTAGCCTACTAATCTAGTAGCATCTTGTATATTTAGATCAAGTCCTAACTCTTTATTAGATAGACCAAGGGCAAGACCTACTAGTTGAGATAGGTGAATGATAGGTTTTCTAATGTTTGAGTTGTTTTCATCTTGATACCTCTCTTGGTAGATATCAAGTTGCATTTGGCATAGCGGGCAAGGAGTAACTACAACATCCGCTCCGTTACTATCTGCATTACCTACTATTTGACTTGACATCTTTCTTACTGATTTACCTGCTGGATAGCTAGCATGAAAGCCACAGCAATCAAGTCTTTTTTCAAATGGAACTATAGTAGCACCAAGTGCTTCAACTACCGCTTCAAAGCTCTTTGGATTAGTTGAGCTCTCTTTAGTTAGCTCACGTTCTGGTCTTAAAGAGTGACAGCCGTAAAATAGAGCTACTTTTAAATTTGAAAGAGGATTAACAACTTTTGCTTTTAAAGTATCTAGGTTTTGATAAAGCACCCATAAAAGGCTAGTTATCTCTGTATTGCCTTCGTATTTCATATTTCCTTCAGCCAGGAAGGTGTTTATACGATCTTTAGCGCCCTTATCAAGTGTGTTTTTAGCTTTTGTAAGGGTAAGCATACAAGTTGAGCATGTTGTTAGTATTGGCATACCCATCTTCTCACCAAGTGCTATGTTTCTAGCATTAGCTACTAAGCTAGCTATAGGATCAACACATTGAGCCTGGCTAGCACCACAGCAGCTCCAGCCTGGAATTTCATGTAGTGTTATACCAAGTATTGGAGCTATAGCCTCAAGTGACATCTTTGACTCTTTTGCGGCTTGGCTTAATACGCAACCCGGGAAAAATGCAAATTCTTTATTATTACTCATTTTATAGTTCCTTCTTTCTCTGCTTTTCTAGCTGCTTCTACCATCTTAACAAGCTCTGCGTGTCCTTCTATCTTCTCTCCGCCAAATATATGAAGAGGATTCATCTTGCCGGCTTTCATTAGGTTATAAGCGATATCTAGTTTAGTAGTATTTGCTAATACTCCCTCACTTCTAAGGGCTAGCTTGATCTCATTTAGTCTACCGTCACCCTCTACCATATCAAGTAAGAATGCCTCTGCGTGAGCAGGTCCCATTCCCTCATTTAGTCCTTTTTTCATAGCCATAACACGAAGTGACTCTATATCTCCGAATGAGCTTATACCTTTTGGACATCTATCAACACACTCTTGGCAGTGAACACAGTTCCATAGTCCATTAGCTATAGCAGGTTTTAGATGTATCATAGGATCTTTACTTCTTGAATCATCAGCAGCCCTATAAGCATGTGTAAATACAAATGGCTGCATATAATCACTCGCATCTGCTTCAAGTTTGTTACACTCAGATGCGCAACATCCGCATAGGATGCAGTCCCATTGCTTTTTGATAGCATCCACGTCTGCTTGCGTCTGAACACAACCTGTTTTTTCACTAAATTCTGATTTTGGTGTGATAGTTGGTTTTACTTTACGTAAATTTTCGATACTTGGCTCCCAGTCAACTACTAGGTCAGTTATGACTCTAAAGTTATTTAGAGGTGAAATTCTCATGCTTTCTGGGTTTTCATACTCTTCAAGTAGCTCTTCCATCTTTGTATCACAGGCAAGGTATGAGTGTCCGTTTACACGCACCGCACAAGCACCGCATATAGCAGAGCGGCAAGATGCCGTGAAATTTAACGATACATCTTTTGTTTGCTTTATAAGTAGTAAAACACCAAGAAGCGTTTTGCTCTCTATCTCTGCTGAAGTTAATTCATAAGTTGATTCGTATTTTTTCTTTCCGTCAAAACGGTCGATGATTATTTTCATTGTGGTTTCCTTCCATCAAGTGAGAACTCAGTAACAACAACATTTTTATAGCTAAGTTCAAGTTTGTTATCTTTCATGCTTACGATACTGTGCTTTAAGAAATTTGCGTCGTCGCGCTTAGGGAAATCCTCTCTAGTGTGAGCGCCACGACTCTCAAGTCTTTTTTGTGCAGCTAAACAAGCACAGCGTGAAAGAAGTATCAAGTTACCAAGCTCTACATAGTCGGTAAATGCGGTATTCATCACAGCATTGCTATCTGCAACACGAATTTTCTCATAACGAGCCTGGATATCCTCAAGTGCACTTGATAAAGCATCAAGTTTATCTTGAGTTCTAAAAATTCCCATATTATCCCAGTTTTGTTTGCCAAGCTCTTCACGAAGCGTGTAAATATCAGACATTCCGCCTTGTCCGTTTGCTACCTCTTTAAATTTAGCTTGCCATGCTTTTGCAAGTTCAACTGTTTTAGCACCCTCGCCAAATGTAGCGTTTGTAGCGTATTTTGTAGCACCCTCGCCTGCTAGTTTACCTGTTACTACGGCATCGGTTAGACTGTTGCCGCCCAAGCGGTTTGCACCGTGGATCGAGATACAAGAAGCTTCTCCACCTACGTAAATTCCAGGAATTTTAGTGCTCATATCATCAATGCTTACAACCTCGATACCACCCATAGAGTAGTGAGCTGTCGGGCGAATAGGCACAGGCTGCTCAACAAGGTCGATATCTTGGAACAAGAACGCAGTATGGCGAATTTTAGGTAGTTTTTTCATAATAGTTTCTTTACCTAAATGGCGCACGTCACAAAGCACATATGAGCTAAGACCTTCACCGTATCCGCGACCTTCGCGAATTTCCATCTCAATAGCACGAGCAACAACATCACGAGGAGCTAGTTCCATTTTCTCGTGATAATTTTTCATAAAGCGCTCGCCTTTATTATTTATAAGGTATCCACCCTCGCCACGTGCCGCTTCGGTGATAAGTGTTCCGCCGTTTTGAACGCCTGTTGGGTGAAACTGTATCATTTCAGGGTCTTCAAAGCCAAGTCCAGCTCTTAAAGCCGCAGCTACACCGTCTCCGGTAGCGATGTAAGGAGTAGATGTTCTGTTATAAAAAATTCTCGTATATCCACCAGTTGCAACAACTAGCGACTTACAAAGTATCGGATAAATTTCACCGGTTTGGATATCTCTAAGAACGGCACCTTCGCATTTACCGCCATCAACACCTATCTCAAGAAGCTCATGATCCATTAAAAATTTAACACCGTGACTGATAGCATCATCTAGGCAAGAGTGCATTAAGATATGACCTGTTTTATCGGCAGAAAAGTTACATCTTCTCTTTGAAGCGCCACCCATCATACGTTGAGCAACACCACCCTTTTCTGTTCTTGAAAAAAGCGTTCCCGCAAAATCCATCTCAGCGATAGCTTTACCAGCTAACTCACAAAATTTAATCGCCGCATCTTGATCAACCAAGTAAGCTCCACCCTTTACAGTATCGTAAGCATGCAGCTTGTATGAGTCACCGTTTGAAAAATCAGTAACGCCGTTTATACCGCCCTCAGCCATACATGTTGCGTTTCTGGAAGGCATCATTTTTGTTGCGACAACAACTGTTAAATTTGGATTATTTTTTCTAGCTGCAACGGCTGCTCTAAGTCCTGCACCGCCTGAGCCGATGATTAATATATCGCAAGAAGGAAGCCCTTTTGAATTTCCTGATTTCTTGGTGTCTTCTGCCCCAAATGCACTAACGCCACTGCCGCTAACGGCAAGAGCACTAACGCTAATACAGGCAGACTGAAGAAAATCTCTTCTGGTAAATTTTTGTTCACTCATTGATAATTCCTTGTGATTTTTAAGCATGAACGCCTAGTCGTAAGCATCTGGATATGAAAACATATCACTATGCACACTGTCTCTTATTTACTCAAATTTCATAAAATTTTTACTATGTATTTACGAAA
The DNA here is from genome assembly GCF_004803835.1 of Campylobacter sp. RM6914. Taxonomy (NCBI): domain Bacteria; kingdom Pseudomonadati; phylum Campylobacterota; class Epsilonproteobacteria; order Campylobacterales; family Campylobacteraceae; genus Campylobacter; species Campylobacter californiensis. The sequence continues at coordinate 1,370,214 of NZ_CP012545.1, forward strand.
TTTAAAATCGGGGCGTATTTTACAAAAAGAATTCTTTATTTTTCTTTATATTCTTAGTTTAGTTTTAAATAAACTATGTAAATTGTAACTTTATGTTAAAAATACAATTTTTATATCATGCCGATAAGGGTGTAATAGTTAAAAGGCGAATATATCGCCTTTTATTAGAAGATATTTATAATTTAATATTTAAGTTTAAATAGTAAATTTTATCAATTAATTTAAATTTTAGTAATCCTCGGCTTCCTAAACGCCGTAACCTCAGGCAAATCACCCCTAAATTTCTCAACCTCAACCATACTTGTATGAGCCGTGTTGCTTTGAGATAATTTACTTGAGGCGACATCTTTGGTCAAGACATTTAAATTTCCATGCTTGCAAAGACTTTTTTCGCCAAATTCCACAGGATCATACCACGCCCCCTCACTTACGATAACCACATCATCTTGCACATCAGAAGTCACTAACGCACCGCATAAAATTTCACCTCTGTCGTTAAACACACGAACAACGTCGCCATCTTCTATGCCTCTTTGTTTTGCTGTTTTAGGGCTTATTAGCATAGGCTCACGCTCGCTTATCTCGTTGTATTGTCTTAGCATAGAGTTGTTTAACTGAGAGTGAAGTCTAAATTTAGAGTGCGCACCGCTAATTGCGATAGGAAATTTCTTATCTTTTGCACCAAGCCACTCAAACGGCTCAAACCAAGTTGCGTGTCCGGGGCAGTCATCATAACCAAAGTCGGATATCGTTTGAGAAAAAATTTCTATCTTTCCAGACGGCGTTTTAAGCGCATTTGCGACTGGATCTGCACGAAATTCAGAGTAATTTGTAAAATATCTTTTCTTCTCGTCAAGCTTGTCAAATCTAAAATATCCCTTTTGCCAAAACTCATCAAAACTAGGCATATCATAACCCATCGCACTTGCCCTACTTACGACATCTGCATAAATTTCTTTAACCCAGTCAAGCTCGCTCTTGCCCTCACTAAACGCCTCTTCTTGCTCCTTGCCCCATTTTTCACATATAAGACGTGCTATCTCAAAGTCGCTTTTACTCTCTCCAGCAGGCTTTACAAGAGGTTTTATCGCGAAAATATACTCATTTGTGGAGTTTGACATCTCTATATCGGTTCTTTCACATTCTAAACAAACAGGCAAAACTATATCGCTAAATTTTGCATTTGAAGTCCAAAATGGCTCGGTTGTGATGATGGCACTTACTTTTTTTATCGCCGCTACTGCGCGGTTAGTGTCTGGATGACGAGTGAAGGTAGACCCGTTGGCATTAAACATAACACGGATATGAGGAAGCTTATACATCTTGCCGTTACGTGGAATTTCTTTACCAGGCTGCATCAAAGCATCTATAAGCCTTGAATTTGGCATTTCGTGAGCTTTGCTTTTTGCTAGTTTGCCGTTTGGAGTGATGTATCTGTCGGCAACTTTTGCATCAAAGGCGCGAAGTCTAGGCGCGATGTAACTCTCATCAGCATTTTTATGCATTTGGTCATTCATAACAAAACCACCGCCAATCTTACCGATGTGGCCTAGCATGGCACTAAGCGTAATTAAGGCTTGATACGCTTGCTCGCCATATGCTTGACGCTGTATCGCATATCCGCTAACTATCACGGCATTATCTTTAACCAAGGTATCGCAAAGTTCTTTTAACTTTGCCTCTTTTACACCGCAAATTTTACTAGCCCAGGCTAAATTTTTAACGATCCCGTCAACTTTACCAAGGAAATAATCCCTAAATTTATCAAATCCTACCGTATATTTTTCGATAAATTCCTTACTATAAAGTCCGCTTTCATATAGATAGTGGCACATTCCTATCATCATCGCCGTATCGGTACAAGGCACAACACATATGTAGTCGCTGTCAAAGTAGTTAGCGCTTTCGTTTTTATAAACATCTACACTATAAATTTTTATCTCACCGGACGCATTTTTTTGGCGCATTTTATCGTAGTAAGCGTATGAGTTATGCATAGGAACACCTATGGCTATTTTGTTTGATACGACAGGGTTTGTTCCCCAAAATACAATTGTCTTAGCCTCTTTTAGTATCGCTTCCCATCTTGTAGGATTATGCGTTGGATCAACGCTTCCTGTTATGTGAGGCAGCAAAGCCGTTGCGCCGCCGTATGAGTAGCCACCCAACTCGGTCACATATCCACCAAGGATATTTAACATCTTTCTGGCTGTAAATCTAGCATGCCCTACTCTGCCTAAACTTCCCCACTGATAAAGCTGTCCCCATATCGCTTCAGAGCCGTATTTGTCAAAATTTTCTTTTAAAACATTAGCTGTTAGTTCTATGGCTTTATCCCAGCTAACGCGCACGAATTCCTCTTTTCCGCGAAGATGCGGTTTTGAATTATTTGGATCTTTTAAGAAACTTTTACGAACATACGGATATCTCACTCTAGTCTCGTTTTGTATATGATCGATTAACGCGTTATTTAGCACCGTAGGCATAGCATCACCCTCAAACGGCTCTGTATCGACAACTCTTTTGCCTATGCTTTTTACCCAAAAAGCGCCAAATTTATTTGCGCTTAGTCCTGAATTTGCGTCATAAACAGCCTGTGCATCACCACTTAAAACCCTTGCGCTAAGCGAAGATAAAGGCACACTTGCAGCCGTAGCCGCGCCTAATTTTAGAAATTTACGTCTTTGCATTTTGATAACTTTGTGTTAAGATAACGCGAACTCGCGTCTAAAGCCGTATTGTAGCACAATTTTAAGAGACGTTTTTAAGATTTTATGTTAGATTAGCAAATTTTAAATACAAAGGTTTTAACGATGAAGATATCTGCTCTTGATCATTTTGTTTTAACGGTTAAAGATGTTAATTGTTCTATCAAATTTTACACGCAAATACTTGGTATGAAAGAGATAAGCTTTGAAGATGGCAGAAAAGCTGTAAAGTTTGGCTCTATGAAGATAAATTTTCATCAACTAGGCAAAGAAGTAAAACCAAATGCGCTAAACGCAACCGTCGGCTCAGCCGATATCTGCTTACTAACTACGACTTTACTTGAAGATGTGCTTAAAGAATGCAAAGCCAAAAATGTCGATGTCATAAGCGATATCGTAAAACGAACAGGTGCAAAAGGAGCGATAAACTCGATCTACCTTAGAGATCCTGACGGAAATTTAATAGAAATTAGTCAATACGTCTAAACGGAATAAAATTTGCTTAAAAATTTTGAAAACAGATAACGGATAAAATATGGACCTTTACACAAATAAACAAATGATACTAAAAATGCTTAACGCAACACTTGATGAGATGTTTTTAGCCATCGCAAGAGGTGGTGCGACAAATGAGTCTTGCAGAGACGACAGAGACTATTTATGGGATATTCGTGAAAAATTTGACGCAGCTGACAAAGAGGGATTTGACTTCATAGAGGCTTCAAACGATCTGATATTTTTGTTTGAAAAATACCGCGCAAAAAGCATAAATACATTTTTACCTATCTAAAAATTTAACAAAACCTTCTACTCGAAATTTCCGTAAAATAAATTTAAAATCATTTTGCGGAAATTTAAACCTCAATATCACAAAATATCTTGACATTTAAATTTTTTATCTATATACTTTCATATGAATATATGCTCATATATCAAATAAAGGCAAAAAATGATAAACGAAAATGACAAAAATTTAGAAATTTGCGAGGTAGAGTGTATACACAAAGAGATTATCGATAGCGTTAAAAAAGATATGCCAGATGACGCAAGTCTTATAAATTTAGCCGACTTTTTTAAAAATTTCGGAGATACAACGCGTATCAAAATTCTCTGGGCTTTGAGTATATCAGAGATGTGCGTATGCGATATTTCAGTGCTTTTAAACATGTCGCAATCCTCCATCTCGCACCAACTAAGAGTCTTAAAACAAAGTAAGATCGTAAAAAACAGACGCGACGGTAAGATAGTTTACTACTCGCTAACAGACGAACATGTAGCACAGGTATTTAAGCAAGGCTTTAACCATATAAACGAATAAGGATAAAAAATGATACAAAAATATGAAATTTCAGGACTTTGTTGCTCAAACTGCGCAGCGAAAATAGAAGCAAACATCGCCAAACTTGACGGAGTAAACGAAGCTAGCATAAATTACATCGGCATGAAGATATTGCTTGATTTTGACGAAAGCAAGAAAGATGAAATTTTAAAAGCTACTCAAAACATAATGAACAAAATAGAACCGGGCATGAGTATAAAATTTTAAGGAATTTAGATGAGTTTAAAAACGGATAAAATTTGCATAGCGCTTAGCTTTTTACTTGTGATCTTTAGCTACTTTACACAAGAGATAGGTGTAAAAACAGCGCTTTTAGGCGTAGCCTTAATCATCGCGGGATACGAGATAATCTTTAAAGCGTTTAAAAGTCTAAAAAACGGCTTTAGCTTGGATGAAAATTTCCTCATGTCCATTGCATCTTTAGCCGCATTTAGCATAGGAGAGATGGTCGAAGCGGTAGCGATCTTGCTCTTTTATCGTATCGGCGAGGCGTTTGAGGACTACTCTCTTAACAGATCAAGACGTTCGGTGTCAAGTTTGGTTGATTTGGCTCCAAAACAGGCAAATTTAAAACAAAACGGCGAGATAACAACCGTAGATGTTCAAAGCGTCAAAGTCGGCGAAACCATAGTAGTTAAAGCTGGAGAGAAAGTGCCTATAGATGGCATTATAACTAGCGGAATAAGTCTTTTTAACACTGCCTCTATAAACGGCGAACCACTGCCTCTTGAGCTTGGCAAAGGAGACAAGATCACAAGCGGTTTTATAAATTTAAATGCGACAGTTGAGATAAAGACAACAAGCGAATTTGAAAATTCAGTTGTTAGTAAAATTTTAGATATGGTTGAAAACGCGGCGTTTAAAAAGTCAAAAAGCGAGAAATTTATAACAAAATTTGCAAGAATTTACACACCTATCGTGGTTGGTTTTGCCTTTGTCTTAGCGTTTATACCGCCTGTTTTATTTGGCGGAGACTTTAGCGAATGGCTAAAAAGAGGCATTATATTTCTAGTCGTCTCTTGCCCTTGTGCACTCGTTGTTTCAGTGCCTTTAAGCTTCTTTGGTGGCATAGGCGGAGCCAGTAAAAACGGTATCTTGATAAAAGGAAGTAGCTTTATAGAAACGCTATCTAAAGTCAAGCTCGTTGCATTTGATAAAACAGGCACGCTTAGCAAGGGCGAGTTTGTCCCTTATAAATTTAGCCCAACAAACGGATTTAGCAAAGATGAGCTTTTTAAATTTATCGCATTAGCCGAGAAAAACAGCATACACCCCATCGCTGTTTCTATCGTCAAAGCTTACAAGGAACCTCTTGATGAAAATTTGATAAAACACGTAAAAGAGTCTGCCGGTTTTGGCATTAGTGCGGTTATAGACGGCAAAGATGTTCTTGTAGGAAGCGCTAAATTTATTAAAGACTTTAACCCGCATGATACCGACGAAACAGCCGTTCATTTGGTAGTAAATAATTCATATGCCGGTTATATAAGTCTAAAAGACGAGCTTAGAAAAGAGAGTCGCAAAACCATAAAATGGCTTCATAAAAACTCTATAAAAACCGCAATGATAACGGGCGACAAAAAGGCTCCGGCTCTTGCGGTTGCGAATGAACTTGGGATTTCAAGCGTAAATTACGAGCTTTTACCTGATCAAAAAGTTAGTGTTTTTGAGAACTTTTTGGATAAAAAAGACAAAAACACAAGTATAGCCTACGTAGGAGACGGCATAAACGACGCTCCTGTTATAGCAAGAGCGGATGTTGGAGTGGCGATGCTTGGAACTGACGCTGCGATAGAAACTGCCGATGTTGTGCTTATGCATAACAACTTAGCCAAGCTAAAAACCGCGATACAAATTTCTAAAAAAACTATCGGCATAGCTAAATTTAATATCATTTTTAGCATCAGTTTTAAAGTTGGAGTTTTGATTTTGGCGATTTTTGGTCTTGCAAATATTCCTCTTGCGATATTTGCCGATGTTGGCGTAACTATAATCGCCGTTTTAAATGCCCTTCGAGCGTTTAAAATTTAATGAGATAAAACTTACTTTTAATCATTTTTTGGTAAAATACCCCCTAAAAAGGGGTAAAGATGAATATTTTAATTACCGGTGGAGCCGGCTATATCGGTTCTCATGTTTTAAAGGCGCTTTTAACCCAAGGCGGACATAAAATCACAGTCCTTGACAACCTCTCTAAAGGCTCTGCCGAAGCCTTGAAAACACTTAAGAAATTAGGCGAATTTGAGTTTGTAAACGCAAATTTAGAAGATGATTTAAGCGAAGTTTTCTCACGCGGTAAATTTGATGCGATAATACATTTCGCGGCATTTATAGAAGTTGCCGAAAGTGTGGCAAAACCGCTAAAATACTACCTAAACAACACTGCAAACGTGGCTAAAATTTTAACTTATTGCGATAGATTTGGTGTTAATAAATTTATATTTAGTTCAACTGCTGCTGTTTATGGAGAGCCCGAAGTTGGCGAAGTAACCGAAGAAAACCAAACCGCTCCGATAAATCCATATGGCATGAGCAAACTCATGAGCGAGCAAATCATAAAAGACTTTGCCGCTACAAACAAATACTTTAAATACGCCATTTTGCGCTACTTTAACGTAGCAGGAGCCGACGAAGAGGGACTTATCGGACAAAGGTATCCAAACGCAACCCATCTTATAAAAGTAGCCGTGCAAACCGCACTCGGTAAACGCGAAAGCATGTCGATATTTGGCGATGACTATCCTAGTAACGACGGCACTTGCGTGAGGGATTATATACATGTTAGCGACCTTGCGGATGCACATTTATCGGCACTTGAGTATCTTGCGCAAAACGGTAGCGAAGTGTTTAACGTGGGTTACGGACACGGTTTTAGCGTAAAAGAAGTTATACAAACTGCAAAAAAAGTAAGCGGGGTAAATTTCTTGGTAAATAAAGCTCCTAGAAGGGAGGGCGACCCTGCAATACTTATCTCAAACGCAACAAAGATCAGGACTAAGACAAACTGGAAACCAAAGAGAGAAAATTTAGAACTCATTATAAAAACCGCGCTAGAATGGGAAAAAAAGATTTAATAAATTTCAAAAGTGTTTTTGAAATTTTAAGAAATAGATATTTTAAAATTTGCGCTCTAAGTCAATTGCCAGTCTCTTTAAGAGTTAAGTAAAAGCTATTAAAACGTAGCTATAATGGGCAAAGTGGCATTAAAATATCTCAAAAATAGTTAGAATTTTAAAACTTAAATACGTGCAAAACGTTTTGATGTAAATTTTAAATTATAAATTTAATCGGCAAAAAGCCAAAAAGGAAAAATTATGAAAATAGCCGTTATCGGTCTTGGTTATGTGGGACTTCCACTTGCAGCTGCATTTAGCAAAAGATACAAAGTCAAAGGCTTTGACGTAAATGCCGCAAGGATAGACGAGCTTAGAAAAGCTCACGACCGCACGCTAGAACTTAGCCGCGAACAAATGGAAGAAGCGATACAAAACGGTATGGAATTTAGTCTAAATTTAGACGATATTAAAGACTGCAACTTCTACATCGTTACAGTGCCAACACCTATCGACAAAAATAACCGTCCCGATCTAACGCCTGTCGTAAAAGCAAGTCAAAGCGTGGCACAAGTCCTTAAAAAAGGCGACATCGTAGTATATGAAAGCACTGTTTATCCAGGTGTAACAGAAGAAATTTGTGTGCCGATACTAGAGAAAATTTCGGGGCTAAAATTTAACGAGGACTTCTTTTGCGGATACTCGCCAGAGCGAATAAATCCTGGTGACAAAGAGCATACCGTAACTAAGATCAAAAAAATCACAAGTGGCTCAACACCTCAAATCGCAGACAAAGTCGATGAAATTTACTCATCTATCATCACCGCTGGAACATACAAAGCAAGTAGTATCAAAGTCGCCGAAGCCGCAAAAGTTATAGAAAATACACAACGTGATATAAATATCGCATTTATCAACGAGCTTGCAATGATATTTGAACGCCTTAATATCGATACAAGCGAGGTTTTAAAAGCTGCCGGAACAAAATGGAATTTCTTAAATTTCCGTCCAGGACTTGTTGGAGGACACTGTATAGGTGTTGATCCATACTACTTAACACATAAAGCCCAAGAAGTCGGCTATCATCCAGAAATCATCCTTGCGGGTCGCCGTATAAATGATAACATGGGAAGGTATGTCGCGCAACGCGTGATTAAGATGATGATAAAAGACGGGATCTTAATCAACAAAGCACGTATCTTGGTTCTTGGTATCACATTTAAAGAAAATTGCCCGGACATCCGCAACTCTCGCGTTATAGATGTCATAGAGGAGCTTAAAGACTTTGGTTGCACCGTAGATGTGAGTGACCCTTGGGCGGACGCAAACGAAGTAAAATACGAATACAACCTAGAGCTTATCAAAGACTATGATACAAACAAATACGACTGTGTGGTATTTGCAGTCGCACATAACGAATTTAAAGAGTTAAAATTTAAAGATACTCTCGTTTTTGATATAAAAAATATCTACGAAAACGCAAACGAAAGACTTTAGGCTAAATTTTGGCGATAAATTTAATTAGCTCAATAATCGTCTTCATGGTCTCCATGGGGATAAATTTCTTCCTAACGCCATACATCCTAAAAAGCCTTGGAAACGAGGCTTTTGGCTTTGTAGGGCTTAGTAACGCCATAGTAAGCTATGCAGCCGTAATTACCGTGGCAATAAACTCTGTTAGCGGTAGATTTGTCGCTTACGAATGGCACAAAGGCAACTTAGAAAGAGCAAATTCTTACTACTCGTCTGTTTTGGCAGTAAATTTCATCTTCGCGCTATTTGTTGTCGTTGCAAGTGGAATTTTTATACTAAATTTAGACGTGATCTTAAATGTCCCAAGCCACCTTAAAACAGACGTAACCCTGACTTTTGTATTTTATTTTATAAATTTTTGTGTCGGACTTTTTAACGGTGTCATCACAGTTTGTGCATTTGTGCGAAACAAGCTTTATCTACTTTCTATTAGAAATGCCATTTCAAGTACGATACTAGCGACTTTGATAGTTTTACTGTTTTACCTGTTTTCAGCGATGATAACTTACATTGCTATCTCTGCACTTATCTCATCTATCTTTGTGCTTTTAAGCACAATTTATATGTCAAAACGCATAACACCCGAGCTTAAATTTGATCTTAAAATTTTTGATTTTAACAAGATAAAAGAGCTTTTAAACTCCGGAGTATGGAACAGTTTTAATGCATTAAACCGCATACTTTTAACCGGCATGGATCTTTTTATATGTAACATCTTTATAAACGCCTGGATGACGGGTATTTTAGCAACTGCCAAAGCCGCCCCAATAATCCTAGAAAGCTTCGTTGCCCAGCTTAGCTCGATCTTTTCTCCCAAATTTGTAGAATTTTACTCAAAAGGCAACATCTTAGCACTGATAAATGAAGCTAAATTTTCAATGCGAACGGTCGCGTTTATCATGAGCGCTCCGGCTGCATTTTTTGTTGTATTTGGACGTGACTTTTACTCGCTTTGGTTGCCGTTTAAAAGTGCCGACGAGATAACCCTAATATACAACTTAAGTATGATAACACTTGCGCCTATAGTCTTTATCAGTTATCTTTTTTCACTTTTTGGTATCGATAGCGCGACAAATAAACTTCGTCGTCCCGCCATAGCAAACACGATCTTAGGCGTTAGCACGATACTAGCGCAAATTTGTATTGTGAAATTTAGTGACTATGGAATTTATGGCATAGCTATCGTTGGAGCCGGTTTTTATTGCATTCGCATACTATTTTTCGACCTCATCAACGCGGCTTTAAATTTAGATGTTAAACTTACGACATTTTATGGGGTTTATCTTAGAAATTTAGCTCTTTTTGTCTTTGTTTGTATGATTTATTATGCTATTTCTAGGCTTGTAAGTATTCAAAGCTGGATCGACCTAGCATTTGCGCTTGTAGCACTTCTTGCATTTGGATACATTATAAATTTATTCTTGATATTTAATAAATTCGAACAACGTATCCTCATGAATAAAATTTTGGCAAAATTTAAAAGGAATTTATGATGAAATTTCCTATCTTTTTAATCTCTCTTCAAAAAGATAGCGCAAGAAGAGAAGTGCTTAAAAGCTTGTTTAAAAGTTACGATGAGTTTGTTTTAACTAGCGCCGTTGATGGACGCGAGATGAGCGCGAAAGAGTATTTTGCTTATGCCGATACCTCACTTAAAGCCTACGGCAAACTTCTAAGCCCCGCAGAGATCGGCTGTGCACTTTCTCACGCAAAAGCATATGAGGCATTTTTAGCCACAGATGCCAAACTAGCACTTATCTTCGAAGACGATGTTATGGGCGATGATAGCAAGATACAAAAAGCTTTTGAGTATGCAAAACTTTTACCACCAAACGGCATACTTATATGCGGTGGCACGGACGGTCTTGAGGGTAGATTTTCGGCATTTGGCAAATGCATAAAAAGAGGTGAAATTTCAGACGCTAAAGACGATACGCTATTTGAAGTCTCGCCAAATTCATACGGCGTGATATACCGAGCAACGGCATATATCCTAACTCGCAAAGCAGCCAAGGCTTTGCTTGAAACACACAAAAAGGCTGTTTGCGTGGCGGATTTATGGGGTTATTTGCTAAAAAGTAATAAATTAAAAATGTATTATGCCGATATTTTTGCACATCCACTTGACCTAACCAACTCCAACCTAGAAACAGAGCGACAAAAACGCGGATACAAACCAAGTTTTAAAACCTATCTAAATAGCTTAAAATTTATCATCTTGTCACGTTTTGATAGATTTATTTTGGGACATGAGAGGATATTTAAAAGATGAACGAAGTAAAAATAAGCGTTATCATCCCGACGTTTAACCGTCCCGAACTTTTAAAAAAGGCGCTAAGCTCGGCACTTAATCAAACTTATAAAAATTTAGAGATCATTGTTAGCGATGATGCAAATGATGAAACAGCAAAACAAATTTGCGAGAAATTTAGCGATAAAAGAGTAAGATACGTTAAAAATAAAACTCACGCCAAAAGCCCAAACGGCAACAAAAACAATGGCTTTGACAACGCAAGCGGCGAGTTTGTATGCATACTTGACGATGACGATGAGCTTTGTTTAGAGGCGATAAGTGAGTGCTTTAGCTACATCAAAGAGGGCTATAAATGTGTATTTGCAGACGGAGTGTGTGAGATAGACGGCAAGATCACAGATAAGATCGCGGGACGAAATCCATACCAAAACAGCTGCGAGATGAGCAAGATCGACTATCACTGCGGACGCATTACAGGGGAGTATTTTAAGCTATTTTCACGCGAATTTATAGAGGGATTTAGGTTTGACGAGAAGAGTTTTGGCGGCGAAAACGAGCTTTATATACGCTTTTTTGAAAACAGAGTTTTTTATCACAAAAAGCCTCTTTATATATACCGTATAAACCGAGCCGATAGCGCTACCACAAATGCCGACAAACACGCAAAAGGCGTGGCTTATGCCTACTTAAAAACTGCCAAAATTTGTCACGATATAGCCATAAAGCACAATCCCAAATTTCTTTGTTTGCAATATAAAAATGCCGCTTACTACGCAAAGATCGCGGGGGATTATAAGCTTATGCTAAGCTGTATCGCGCGTAGCTTCAAGATAAGCATTTGTAAAGAAAATTTAGCCTTTCTAGCAGTCTGTTTCTTGCCAAATTCAGCCATAAAATCACTCTCAAATTTTAGAGTATGGATTAAAAAAAGGTTTGGCGTATGAAAGTTTTATTTGTTGTCTCAACTTTAAGAGCAGGAGGCGCGGAACGAGTTTGCGCGCTTTTGGCATCTAAATTTAGCCTAGAGCACGAAAGCGTTTTGGTAAAATTTGACAAAGATGAGCCGTTTTATGAACTTCACGAAAATGTAAAGCTCATAAATTTAAACCAAGGCGTAGACGAGCTTGGAATTCTTGGTAACATAAAAAAACGTCTGGGTAAAATTTTTAGCCTACGACGCATAGTAAAAGAGGGAAAATTTGACGTCGTCATCTCCTTTTTAGATACTACGAATTTGCTGGTTTTATCAAGCACGTTAGGACTAAAAACTCCTGTAATAATCAGCGAACATACAAGCTTTGACAAGCTTTCTTCTAAGACGATAAAAACACTAAAACGCATACTCTATCCTCGTGCAAGTGCTTTAAGTGTCTTAACAAAAGCTGACGCAAAACTCTACGCCAAATACTGCAAAATCGTAAATGTGATACACAACCCGCTATTTATAAAACCAAATTTATCAAACACTAAAAAAGAAAATTTAGTCATATTTGTAGGGCGTTTGGTAGGTCTTAAAAACTGTGAAATGTTTATCGAAGTAGCAAAAAATTTAAACTCGAGTGGCTATAAATTTATAGTCGCAGGAGACGGCAATGAGAGAAAAAGGCTTGAGGACTTGTCAAATAAACTCGGAGCAGATGTCAAATTTTTAGGCAATGTTACAAACATCGGCGAACTTTATGCAAAAGCTAAATTTATACTCTCAACCTCTAAAGTAGAAGGACTTGGCAACACTCTAATCGAAGCTGTGGCATTTGACTGTGTAAGGATAGCAACCAAAACAAGCGGAGCATGCGAGCTCATAACAAACGGCTATAACGGAATTTTATGTGAAATTTCAAATTCTAAGGCTATGAGCGAGAGCCTAAAAAGTCTCATGAACGACGAGCAAGAGCAACGCAGACTAGCCACAAATGCAAGACTTGGACTTAATGAATTTAGTCTTGAAAATATCTATGAACGCTGGCTTTACCTTTTAAAAATGGCCGGCGTAAAAATACAAGGCGCATAAATGAAAATTTTATTTGTCATAGCAGCTCTTAGAAACGGTGGAGCAGAGCGCGTTTTGAGCATAGTCTCAAGCGAACTTGCCAAAGATAACGAAGTTTATATAGCAGTCTTGGAAGAAAATTTAGGACTTTACGAATTTAACTCAAATATCAAATTTATCTATCCTAAAATTTATGGCTCAAGCAGACTTCTTTCTAAGATAAAAAAAATTTTTGCACTACGTAAATGCTTTAAAGAGATAAATCCCGATGTCATTATAAGCTTTATCGACTGGACAAATGTAGCTTGTGTGGCGGCAAATTTGGGACTTGGATATAAACATATCGCAACAGAACATCACGCAAACGAGTATCTTACGTCGGCTAAATTTAGACTTATACGCGACCTTGCCTATAAGCGCGTTGACATGCTTAGTGTGCTTAGTAAAAGCGACTTTGAGTATTACAACTTCGTAAAAAACCGCACTATCTTGCACAATCCTTGTTTTTTAGCAAGTCCCATCTACTGCAAAAAAGAAAACATCATCTTAAGCGTTGGTCGTCTTGAAAAAGTAAAAGGATACGATGTGTATTTAGACGCCTTAAAAAAGGTACCAAAAGAGCTTTTAAACGGGTGGCGCATAGTTATAGCAGGAGACGGAAGTCTTAGAGGCAAGCTAGAACAAAAGGCAAAAGAATATGGCTTAGAGGTTGAATTTTTAGGTCATGTAAACGATGTTGCGCCGCTTTATGAAAAGGCTAAAATTTTTGTCATATCATCAAGAAGCGAAGGCCTTTCAAATGTCTTGATCGAAGCGGCAAATTTTAACTGTGCTCGCATCTCAAGCGATACCGTCGGCGCAAAAGAGCTTATAAGAAACGGCATAGACGGACTTATCTTTGAAAATCAAAACAAAGACGACTTAGCATTCATGCTTGAAGAAATTTTAAATGATGATAATTTACGCAAAAAAATCGCACAAAACGCCAAGGATAAAGTCGACGAATTTAGTGTAGCAAATATCATGAAAAAGTGGCGTAAAGTGATAGAAGAAACGGTAAAACAATGAAAAAATTATGTCTGTTTTTATACTCAATGGGTCCAGGAGGCGCAGAACGCGTGGTGTCAAATTTACTTCCTTATTTAAAGGAAAACTTTGAAGTCCATCTAGTGCTTATGAGCAATGTCATAGCCTACCCTATCCCAAGCGAAGTCAAACTACATTTTATAGAAAATTCAAATCCCTACGAAAACAAGATAAAAAAGCTTTTTAGGCTATTTTTTGCCTTGCCGATGCTAGCTTTTAAATTTAAAAAACTCTGCCTACAACTTAACATCGATACTTATTTTGTCCTGATGAATCGCCCATGTTATATCGCCTTGCTGGCTAGGATTTTAGGGCTTAAAGGACGCATGGTGATAAGTGAAAGGAGCTGTCCGTCCGTGATATACAAAAACGGCGTAAGCGGCTTTTTCAACCGAGTATTTATGAAAATTTTATATCCAAAAGCGGATTTGATACTAGCTAACGCAAAAGGAAATGCCGACGATCTGATACAAAATTTCGGCTGTGATAAGGCAAAGACAAAAGTTCTTTACAACGCTTTAAATTTAGATGAGATAAAAAAAGCTCAAAACGAGCCGCTAGAAAGTGAATTTAGGCCCTTTTTTATAAATATCGGACGTCTTGATAGCGGTAAAAATCAAGCCATGTTGATACGCGCTATAGCAAGCATAAACGACAAAAGAGCAACACTTGGCATACTGGGAAAAGGCGGGCTAAAAAACGAGCTTGCAAATTTAATAAAAGAGCTTAATGTAAGCAAAAGAGTAAGGCTTCTTGGCACAGATAAAAACCCATTTAAACATATCAAAAATGCATCGTGCCTGCTTTGCGCATCGCGTTTTGAAGGCTTTTCAAATGTGCTTATAGAAGCTTTAGCATGTGAAAAAACGATAATCACAACAGAACACAAAAGCGGTGCAAAAGAGCTTATCGGCGACGATGAGTATGGGATTTTAGTGCCGGTTGATGACGAAGACGCTATGCAAAAAGCAATGATAAAAGTGCTAAACGAACCTGAAATGAGAGCAAAATTTGAGGCAAAAGCCTATCAAAAAGCAAAAGAATTTGATAGCAGGAACATCGCAAACGAGCTTATGAGTTATTTGTAGATTATGCTTTAAATTTAACGATAAACTGCGTTTTGTCTTTATCGCTTGTGCAGTTTATCTTAAACCCAAGCTCGTCACAAAATTTTTTTACTAAATTTAGTCCTACGCCAAAGCCGCCGTTTCGCTTGTCAAACCTAGTATAAAGCTCAAAAATATGAGGCAAATTTTGCTTTGCTATGCCCTCGCCCGTATTTGAGATATTAAGACTATTTTGGCTTAAATTTAACTCTATTCTCCCGCCTTCGTTGCAGTATTTTACAGCGTTTGAGAGCAAGTTGTCGATGATTTTGCGAATTTTAAATTTTGAGGTTGTTAGCGTAAACTCATCAGTATTTAGGCTTAAGCTTATGCCTTTTGCATTTAAAGAAGTACCGAAATATTCAGCTCTTTCTTTAAGCATATCGGCTAAATTTACCTCTTGCACGCTCTCATCGGTTTTATTAAATTTAATCATCGCCAAGTCTTCATATAAATTTGAAAGTGTCATAGCTGCTGTTTTTATATTTGCAAGGTATTTTTCTGGGTTATTTTTAAAAAGCTCGATACTCATCAAGATTACGCTTAAAGGCGTATTTATCTCGTGCGTAGTATCTCGTAAAAATCCATCTAAAAACTCTATCTTCTCATAAAGTGGGCGCAAAGAAAGCCTTATGATAAGATAAGCGATAAGTAAGATCGCCGCTAGAATTCCAAGTGAAACAAACAAAATTTGCATCTTTAACGCAAGTAGTTTTTCGCCAAGACCCGTAGTTTTGATCGCTACAAAATACTCGTTTTTTCGCATCCTATCATGCAAAACAAACTGAGAAATCGCTTCATTTGCCTCGATATATCGTCTTGGTGTGCCTGGCTTTACGCGAAAATCCTCTTTTACAATCTCTTGCGTTTTTAAATTTACGACAAAGGCTAAAATTTCACTAAAATCCTCCCTAGTAAGCTCTCCACTAAATTGCAACTTCATATGCAAGTCACGCCTTAGTTCTCTCATATCAAAGGAGTCTTTGTCTATTATAAAATGCTTCTCTCTTTCGTAAAACACATAGCCAAAAAACGCCAAAAAAGCCGTACTGGTTAAAAAATAAAGTAAAAAAATAGGCAAAATATGGCGATTTTTAGACATACTTATATCCTAGTTTTGACTGGCTTTTTATGCACTCTTTGCCTAGAATTTTACGGAGTTCGGCGATATAAACTCGCAAACTCATCTCGCTTGGATTCTCATTGTATTCCCAAATTTCTGAGAAAATTTCCTCGTGAGTTACAAATTTATCACGATTTTTAAGAAGTAAATTTAAAAGTCTTGATTGTTTTTTTGCTAAAGCCACCGGGTTATCGCCCTCATATAAGACACCTTGTGTCATATCAAAGCTAAATTTATCGCTAAGTTTAATGAAATTTTGCGTGTTGTGGACAAAACTTCGTTTTAAGATATTTTGTACTCTTAAAAGTAGCTCTTTTAGTTCGAAAGGCTTTTTTATGTAATCATCACATCCGCTTAAAAAGCCCGATTGAACATCGTTTATGGTGTTAAGCGAAGTAGTAAATATACAAGGTGTAGTTTGGCCTGATGTGCGTAGTTCTTTTAAAAGCTCAAAGCCGTTTCCGCCGATAATCTTCACATCAAATATCCAAAGGTCAAAGTTGCTTTCATAAGCAAGGCTAAGCGCTTCATCGTAGCTTTTTACGCCTTTTACTTCAAAATTTTCACCACTTAGATACTCACACATCATATCAAGCAGCATCGTTTCGTCTTCTACGATCAAAATCCTAGCCAAACTTTTTCCTTAAAATTTATATTGCAGATATTATCTATTTTCATTTTAACAAGAGTTAAATTCGGCCTCTTTACGAAGCCGAATTTATAAGTTTTGCCTATTTTGGCTCAAGAATTTCACCTCTTAATCTACCCATGCCTCTAGCAAAACCATCACAACATCCACTCATTCTCATACCGCCGTCTTTCCATCTGCCGCCCATTCTCATGTCGCAATTACCTCGGCCCATTCCCATACCGTAAAGCCCCATGCCTCTTGCTTCTTTGACGCTTAAGGCGTCAATTTTATTGCCAAAAGAGTCTCTAAAGTCCCTCATAAATTTATCTCTATCTTCAGGTTTCATTTTTGACATCTTTTCATACATCTTGTCATGAAAACCGCCTCTTATGTCCATCGCCTCACGATGAAGTTTGCCCACTCTTTTGTGAATTTCAAAAGATATCTCGCCAAGCGTTTTTGCATCGCTTGTGGCTATCATCGCATATAACTCGTCGTTTGTGTTTTTCTCAAACGGTGCTGCAAATACACTACCTGCGACCAACATTGCCGCTAAAACTAACTTTTTCATTTTATCTCCTTTGAAAAATTATAAGTGTATTATAAATTTAAAACGTGAAGCATTTGTTAAGTAAATTTCACTCATAAAGCTAAATTTGTATAAATTTTCATTATAATAAAGTCTTTATTTCAAAAGAGAGAATATGAATAAAATTTTAGACTTTATTAAAAATTTCCATCTTTCCAAGCAGCTATTTTTATTAATTTTTCTTGCTTTTTGCCTTAGCGTTATAGCAAGACTTTACTGGGTATTTTGGGCAAGTAGTTTTGTTGGATTTTTCCACAACAACGAACTGATGATAAGCACAAACGATGGCTATGCGTTTGCCGAGGGCACCAGAGATATGCTTGCTGGTTTTCATCAACCAAATGACCTAAGCTACTTTGGCTCGTCGCTTTCGACACTTACATTTTGGATTGTCAAACTTTTTGACCTTAACATAGAAAGCGTCATGATCTATCTAAGCGTTATCTTAAGCTCGCTAGTTGTCATCCCTATCATATTAATCGCACGCGAATACAACGCGCTAAAAGCTGGCTTTATCGCGGCACTTTTAGGCTCTGTGGCAAACAGCTACTATAACCGCACGATGGCTGGGTATTATGATACCGATATGCTTATTATCGTGTTTGGAGTGTTTTTGATATGGGGTGTTATAAGGGTGCTTGAGAGTAAAGACGCAAAAAGCCTCATCATCGCCCCCATTACCATCCTAGCCTATATGTGGTGGTATTTAAGCGCCTTTTCACTCATAGCAGCGACTACTATTTTACTAGCTTTTTACACGCTTGTATTTGATAGAAAAAACGCTCTAAACTACATACTTATCGCATTCATGCTACTGGCGATATCAAATTTTGACCAATACGCAAAATTTGCTTTGATTTTGGCGATCTATCTTGTGATTTTATTTAAAAAAAGCCTTTTAACTCTTAAAATTTCGATCGCCATTTTAGTTGGAGCATTTGCCTTTTTTGCGATAAACGGAGGTCTTAATCCAATAATCTTTCAGCTAAAGTTTTATGTGTTTAGAAACGTTAGCGAACTTTCGAATTTAAGCTTTCATTATTTTAACGTAAACCAAACCATACAAGAGTCAGGCATCGTCGATCTAGTGCTATTTTGCGAGCGCATAAGCGGTCATGTTTTGACATTTGCGGTTTCACTTTTTGGCACACTTTTACTTTGTATAAAAAAGCGTTCATTTATAGTTGCTTTGGGTATGCTTTTGCTGGGATTTTTAGCGCTTAAAGGCGGACTTAGGTTTACGATTTATGCAGTACCTGTCATGGCTATAGGTTTTGGATATGTCATAGTTTTTGTTCTTGAAAAGCTTAAATTTTCAGGAATTTTATTTAAAACCGTCTATATTTTTATAGCCGTTTTATCGCTTTATCCTGTAGCAACTCACATTTATAACTATAAAATTTCGCCCGTTTTTGATGCAAAAGAGGTTCGAGTGCTTGATGAGTTAAAACGTATCTCAGGGCGTGAGGATTATGTTTTGACTTGGTGGGATTATGGTTATCCTATAAGGTATTACAGTGATGTTAAGACCTTGATAGATGGCGGAAAACACCTTGGAAGAGATAACTTTGCAGTTAGTTTTGCACTTGGCGAAAACCAGACAAGCTCAGTCAATATGGCTCGTCTTGAAGTTGAATATACAGAGCGAAATTTCAACGAAAAATTTGGCGCAAATTTAAACCAAATTTTAAAAGAATATGAAAGCCAAGATGTGAATTTATTTTTAAATTCACTTAACGATAAAAGCTTTAAACTACCAAAAAAAACGCGTGAAATTTACTACTATCTACCGGAGCGCATGCTAAATATCTTCCCAACGATCTTGCAGTTTTCAAGACTTGATCTAAAAACAGGACAAAAATGGAACGATCCTGTATTTTTTACGACAAAATACTTTAGGCAAGACAGCGATAAAATAGCACTTGCAAACGGTATAACAATCACAAGCGACATGAGAAATATAGTAGCCGGCAACAACAAGATCCAAGTAAATAGCTTTTTAGAAACAAAATATAACGAAAACGGCAAGCTTGAAGTAACTGAATACAACTTTGATACGAATGCAAAAATTTATATCATTTTCATGCGTGACTACGGACGTTTTTTGGTAATTGACGAGAGTATGTTTAACTCTGTTTTTATCCAGCTTTTTGCACTTGAAAGATATGACGAAGAGCTTTTTGAGCCGGTTATATTAGATAGTGCAACTAAAATTTATAGGTTGAAGAAATGATTTTTAATAAGGTTTTATCTCGTGGCTAGGATAGGTTTTCTTTCGCATGCCGATATGAGCATTTACTATTTTAGAAGCCCAATAATGCGTGCTTTGCAAGATTTGGGACACGAGGTCTTTGCTATCTGTCCAAAGGGCGAATATGTAAAAAGGCTTGAAGCGGAGTTTAAGTGCGTTACTTATGAGCTTGACAGGGCTAGTATAAATCCGCTCACCGTCGTTTCAAACTCAAACAAACTAAGTGAAATTTTACAAGATCTAAATTTAGACCTGCTTCAAACTTCGGCTCATAAATCAAACGTTTTTGGCACGTTTGCCGCTAAAAAAGCAAGCATAAAACGCGTGATAAATTTAGTTGAGGGGCTTGGAAGCTTTTATATAGATAACGACTTTAAAACGCGAATAGTGCGTAAAACGATCGAGACTTTATACAAGCGCGCCTTAAATTTAAGCGATGCGTGTATATTTGTAAATGAGGCCGATCCCAAATATTTTTTAGATCAAGGCATAATTAGTGCGGAAAAAATCATCAAAATCAAAAGCGTGGGCGTGGATACGCGTAAATTTGATCCAAATTTGATCCAAAATGCAGATTTGGGCGATAAAAAAGTCGTTTTGATGATAGGACGTGCGATGTGGCATAAGGGCGTGAGAGAATTTTACGAAGCGGCGGAGCTTTTGAAGGAGCGCAAAGACTGCAAATTCGTCTATGTCGGAGAGGGCTTTGATGGTAACAAAAGCACGGCTGATACGGCATTTTTAAGAGACGGAAACGTAAAATATCTAGGCGCAAGAGATGACGTGGCGCAGCTTCTCAAAGCTTCATATATGCTTGTGCTTCCAAGCTATCGCGAGGGCTTTCCGCGCACGATTTTAGAGGCTATGAGTATGGGGCGCAGCGTTGTGGCAAGTGATGTGGCTGGATGTAATGAAGCTGTAATAGATGGCTTTAACGGGCTACTTTGTGAGATGAAAAACTCTGCTGATTTGGCTAAAAAGATAGAAATTTTGCTAGATGACGAGAGTATGGCAAAGCGTTTTGGCGAAAACGGACGAAAGCTTGCGGTGGCTGAGTTTGACGAGCGAGAGATCGCTAAAAAATATATTGAAGTTTATAGGAAATTTATCGATGTATAGGGCGTTTTTTAAGCGGTTTTTAGATGTTTTGGGGGCTTTGGTGCTTATAGCTTTGACACTTCCTATTGTAGTCGTGGTATGGATTTTGATAAAAATTAAGCTCAAAACCGATCCGATTTTTACGCAAGATAGGCCGGGACTTAACGGCAAAATTTTTAAAATTTATAAATTTAAGTCAATGAGCGATGAGAGGGATGAAAACGGCGAACTCTTGCCCGATGAGTTTCGCCTAACTAGCTTTGGCAAGCGCATAAGAGGGCTAAGCCTAGATGAGCTTCCACAGCTTTTTAACGTGCTAAAAGGCGACATGAGCTTCATCGGACCTCGACCACTTTTGGTTGAATACTTGCCGCTTTATAGCACCGAGCAAGCCAAACGCCACGATGTGAGGCCAGGTATCACGGGACTTGCGCAGGTAAATGGCAGAAATGCGATAAGCTGGGAGGAGAAGTTTAAATTTGACACCTTTTACGCCCAGAATTTAAGCCTTAAAATGGACGTGCAGATTGCACTTTTAACCATAAAAAAAGTGATAAAAAAAGAGGGCGTAAGTAAAGAGGGTATGGCTACAACGGAGAAATTTAATGGCAAGAACTAGCCAAATTTACATCTATGGCGCTTCGGGACATGGGCTAGTCATCGCAGATATCGCACAAGCTGTTGGATATGAGAAAGTCGTCTTTTTAGACGATAAAAACGAGATCAAATTTCACCCAAATTTGCCAAAAGCCGACATCGTCATCGCAATAGGCAGCAACCAAACAAGAAAGACCGTAACCGCACGCGTAAAAAAAGCTGGATTTAACGTAGTAAGTTTGGTTCATCCAAGTGCGGTTATAAGCCCAAGTGCGGTGATAAAAAGTGGCGTGGTAGTCATGTCAAATGCCGTGATAAACGCGGGTGCTGTTATCGGTGAAGGAGCTATCATAAATAGCGGTGCGGTAGTAGAGCATGAGTGTATGATAGGCGAATTTGCGCATATTAGCCCAAACGCAGCTTTGGCTGGAAACGTGAGTGTTGGCGAGTTAACTCATATTGGTATCGGCACTAGCGTGATACAAGGTATTATTATCGGCAAAGAGTGCATTATAGGAGCCGGAAGTGTAGTAGTAAGAGATATATCAAACAAAGTAAAAGCTTACGGTGTGCCGGCAAAAATAATAACCAAAATTTAAACATATCAAAATCACATGCAACAATCGTCATTAAGGTATCCATCAAATAAAAGCATAAAAATTAAAAATACATATCAAATTTCATCAAAATAACTTAAGATTAAAAAATAAGTGCTAAAATCAAAGCTATTTTATCTATAAGGTCAGAAATGGACAGGGTTTTTTTATCTCCGCCAAATATGAGCGGACGTGAACAAGAGTATATAAACGAAGTTTTTAAAAGTAATTACATCGCTCCGCTTGGAGAATTTGTAAATAAATTTGAAAATAGTATAAAATCCTACACGTCTACAAAAGACGCGTTAGCGCTTAGCTCAGGCACTGCAGCGCTTCACCTAGCTCTTAGAACGCTTGGCGTAACGCAAGGTGACATTGTTCTTGCATCAAGCTTTACCTTTATGGCGTCGGTATCTCCGATACTTTACGAAAAGGCCACTCCTGTTTTTATAGACTGTGACGAGAGCTGGAATTTAAGTCCCGAACTTCTTAAAAAAGCCATAGTAAATTTACCCAAAAGGCCAAAAGTGCTTGTGCTAACTCACCTTTACGGTCAAGCTTCAAAGATGAATGAAATTTGTGAAATCTGCCAAAACGAAGGTATCGCGCTCGTAGAAGATGCAGCCGAAGCGCTTGGAGGTTTTTACAATGGTAAAGCACTTGGAACATTTGGCATACTTGGAGCATATAGTTTTAACGGCAACAAGATCATAACGACTTCGGGTGGCGGTATGCTTGTAGGAGATGAAAATTTAGTTGAAAAGGCTAGATTTTACAGCACGCAAGCACGAGAGCCTTTGCTTCACTACGAGCATAAAGACTACGGATATAATTATCGTCTAAGCAATATCCTAGGCGCAGTAGGCGTGGCACAGATGGAAGTTTTAGAAGAGCGCGTAAAAGCCAAACGAGCCGTTTTTGAAATTTACAAAAACGAGCTTGTCAATGAGCTTGAATTTATGCCCGAGCTTGAAAATTCTCGTGGCAACAGATGGCTTACGACAGGTGTGTTTAAAGAAAAAGGCGCACATATACGCGTGATAGAAGCCCTAGCTAAACAAAATATAGAGAGCCGTCCACTTTGGAAGCCTATGCACATGCAACCTGTATTTAAAGGCGCTTTAAGCTTTACAGACGGAACTAGCCAGGAGTTATTTGAGAGGGGAATTTGTCTTCCAAGCGGCTCATGTCTAAAACCACAAATTCAAGAACGCGTCATCAAGATCATAAAGGAAAATTTATAGATGTTTCAAGCAACAAAGCTAAAACGACTTATATTTTTCCTGCTTGCCGACACGATCATCTTTATAGTCTCTATCTACATCGCTTATCTTTTAAGATTTAGCGGAAATATCCCTGAAATTTACTATCAGGGGTTATTTATCACGATGATCTTTTTAGTTGGTCTTAAACTTTCTTTTATGTGGATGTTTAAAATTTATAAGGTTCCTTGGAGATTTTTTGGGCTAAATGAAGCGCGTAAAATTTTTCTAGCGCACATATGTGCTACCGTGATTTTTAGTGTTATTTATTTCATCATTCAAGACTATCTCAAGCCTTATCCGCAAAGCGTCGTTTCTATCGATCTTTTGATATCATGCCTTATGGTCGGTGCTTTAAGAATTTCAAAACGTATGTTTCTTGACTTTTCAAACAAACCGCACAAAGGAGAACCTTGTATCGTCTTTGGCGCAACAACAAAGGCTATACATGTTCTAAACGGTCTTAAGCAGGGCTATCTTGACTTTTATGCAGTTGGCGTAGTCGATGGAAGAAGCGATCTTATAGGAACTTATTGCGATGGATTTTTAGTGCAGGACAAAGATGAAATCCCGGCTATCATCAAAGAATACAACGTAAAAACGGCGATCATCGCTCTAGCACTTAATCAAGATGATTTACAAGTTGTGTTTGACGAGCTTACAAGATACGGTATACGCGATGTCAAACTCTTTTCTTTAGTTGAAAAAGACCCAATAAAAGACATCTCTATTGAGGATTTACTGGCAAGAAAGCCAAAAGACCTAAACCCGGAAATAATAGCAAATTTTTTAAAAGATAAAGTCGCTCTTGTAACCGGAGCTGGCGGAAGTATCGGTAGTGAGATATGTAAACAATGCCTAAAATACGGCGTAAAACAGCTTATCATGGTAGAACACAGCGAATTTAATCTATATAAAATCGCCGAAGACACACACGATAGCAGAACCGTAAGCAGACTTGTCAATATCACAAACGAGCAGGATTTTGAAAGTATTTTTGAGGAATTCAAACCTCAAATCGTAATCCATGCAGCAGCTTATAAGCATGTTCCTCTTTGCGAGTTAAACCCGCGTTCAGCCGTAGAAAACAACATCGTTGGCACAAAAAATGTTATAGACTTTTCTAAAAAACACGGCGTTAAAAAGGTTGTTATGATCTCGTCTGATAAGGCGGTGCGTCCAACAAATATCATGGGAACAACAAAACGAGTCTGCGAACTTTACGCTTTAAATTCTAACGAGCAAGGGGTTTGCGAGATAGTTTGCGTTCGTTTTGGTAACGTGCTTGGCTCATCAGGCTCGGTTATACCTAAATTTAAAGCTCAAATCGCCGCAAACAAACCTCTAAGCGTCACACATCCGGACATAACACGCTATTTTATGCTAACATCAGAAGCTTGCCAGCTTGTACTTCAAGCCGCTTCTATCGCTAAAGGAGGCGAGCTATTTGTGCTTGACATGGGTGAGCCTGTTAAGATAGTTGATCTTGCCAAAAAGATGCTTCTTTTATCAAACAAAGAGCATTTAGGGATCGAATTTGTCGGACTTAGGACGGGTGAGAAATTATATGAAGAGTTACTTATCAACAAGGATGACGTGCAGACTAAATTTGAAAGCATTTTTGTTACACACTCAGAGCCTTATGATTTAGAGCTTTTAAATAAACAAATTTCAGAGCTTCTTACGCTTGAAGGAGACAAGGTGGCAGCCGCACTTAAAAATATCGTTCCAGAATTCAACCACGCTTTAAATTTAAAAGGATAAAAATTGGTCATAAAAGACATACAACGTTTTAGCGATATCAGATACAAGGCTCGCGCTTATGTCTGTTATTTGTTTAA
Source organism: Campylobacter sp. RM6914 (assembly GCF_004803835.1). Taxonomy (NCBI): domain Bacteria; kingdom Pseudomonadati; phylum Campylobacterota; class Epsilonproteobacteria; order Campylobacterales; family Campylobacteraceae; genus Campylobacter; species Campylobacter californiensis. Next base: position 1,395,271 of record NZ_CP012545.1, read on the forward strand.
TAGAAATTTGCCAAATCACCTACCAGGCGTCTCTCTTGAAAGCCTAAAAAACGGACTTGAAGAGATAGCACATGAGATTTCAAATTTTGATGCTTACTACATACTTGACGAAAACGGCACTCAGATCGAAGATAGCGTCAGTATAAATTTGGACATTACTGCAAGCGGAGCCAGTAAAAGTCGTATCAATAACGCCTACTATTACCGCGCCGTTAGAGAGAAGAGATTTACACTAAGTGACCCATATCCTTCAAATTTAAATGGAGAGCTTTGCGTGACAGCTAGTGCGCCGATTTATAACGATAAAGACGAGTTGAAATTTATTGCCTGCGTTGATATTTCATTAGAAAATCTTCTAAAAATAACCGATACAGGCACTTTGGAAAATTATTTTGGTAGATTTTTAAAGTGTATTTATACGCTTTTTTGTGCAGCGCTTTTTATGATATGCGCGTTTTTATTTGGCTATGCGGTTAAAAGTTTTGTATCAAAAAGTATCGAACACATCGATGTTAGCGAGATATTTGAGTCAACCATCATCCTAACTCTTGCCCTTGCTATATTTGACCTTGTTAAGACGATATTTGAAGAAGAAGTCATTGGTAAAAGCCACTCGGAAGATACGCTTTTGTATAAAACGATGGTTAGATTTATCGGCTCAATTATAATTGCACTCGCGATCGAAGCATTGATGCTTGTGTTTAAATTTGCTATCACATCACCAGAAAGTATCATCAACGCCATATACCTAATAGGCGGTGTTGCGCTATTAATGATCGCTTTAAGCATATATCTACTAAGCGTAAAAAGGCAAAGATCGCAATGATTGGTATTATTGACTACAAAGCAGGAAACATACAAAGCGTTATAAATGCATTTGCCAAGGTCGGAGCAAGCTGCAAGCTAGTAAGCCAAGCAAACGAGCTTAAAAACTACGATAAGGTTGTTTTGCCAGGAGTTGGGGCATTTGCCGAGGCTATGGATAGGCTAAAAGATGCAAATATGCATACGGCAATACATGAATTTATACTTACCGGCAAACCTTTTTTAGGAATTTGTCTAGGCATGCAACTTTTATTTGAACAAAGCGACGAATTTGGTGTTACTAACGGACTTGGGCTTATAAAAGGCAAGGTTGTCAAATTTGATAAAGCTAAATTTTCAAGCCCTTTAAAAATACCTCATGTTGGCTGGAATACCATAAATTTCACCAAAAAAACACCGATAAATCAAGGGCTAAAAGAGCTTGAGTATCTTTATTTTGTCCATAGTTTTCATGCTATTTGCCAAGATGATGCGGTGCTAGGAGAGAGTGAATACGGATACAAATTTGTCTCTGCCGTAGCCAAAGATAACATATACGGCTTTCAACCACATCCAGAAAAAAGTCACAATGTAGGGCTTAAAATTTTAGAAAATTTCAAGGAGCTTTAATGCAAATTTTTCCTGCGATAGACCTAAAAGAGGGTAAGGCGGTTAGACTTAGCAAAGGACTTATGCAAAGTGCAAAAATTTACTCCGATAACCCACAAGATCTTGCAAAACAGTTTCAAGACATGGGGGCAAAATGGCTTCATGTGGTTGATCTTGATGGCGCATTTGCCGGCGAAACGATAAATTTTAAAACGATAGAAAGCATAGTACAAGCTACAAATTTAAATGTCCAAGTAGGCGGTGGCATACGCGACGAAGAACGTATAAAAAAATACCTAGATCTTGGAGTAAGTAGAGTTATCTTAGGCTCCATAGCGCTTAAAGATCCTGACTTTGTGCGTAAAATGGCAAAATTTTACCCGGTTGTTGTAGGCATAGATGCCAAGGACGGCTATGTGGCGATTGAAGGATGGGCGGATGTATCAAGCGTAAAAGCAACCGACCTTGCAAAAGAATTCGCAAACGCCGGAGTAAAAGCGATAATTTGCACCGATATCAACAAAGACGGCATGCTTAGTGGCGTAAATGTTGATTTCACACTTAAAATCGCACATGCAAGCGGCATAGAAACGATAGCCAGCGGAGGCGTAAGCTCAATGGATGATATTCTAGAGCTTAAAAAAACTTCGCTTATCAGTGGAGTTATCGTAGGCAAGGCATTTTACGAAGGCAAAATCGACCTAAAAGAGGCATTTTTAAAAGTTTTATAAAATTTAAAGCTTTAATCAATATAAAATTTGTTACAATAAAGCATTTTCTATAAAAGGACATTGTGTGAAAATATTAGTTGTAGACGACAGCTCGACTATGAGAAGAATTATAAAAAACACCCTTCAAAGACTAGGACATAACGATATTTTGGAGGCTGAACACGGCGCTGAAGCATGGAGTATTATGGGACAGCACAGCGACATAAATGTGTTAATTACCGACTGGAACATGCCTGAAATGAACGGTCTTGAGCTTGTAAAAAAAGTTCGTGCAGAGGCAAAATACGTAGATATGCCTATCATAATGGTAACAACCGAAGGTGGTAAAGCAGAGGTTATTACTGCACTAAAAGCTGGTGTAAACAACTACATCGTTAAGCCTTTTACTCCACAAGTTTTAAAAGAAAAACTCGAAGACGTTCTTGAATAATGAAAGATAAATTCTATGAATTAAGCATAAAAAGCTCTAATTTTTATGATGAAATTTTAGAGCTAGTGTTTTCTTTTGGGATTACCTGTGTTGAAGAGCGTGAAAATGAGATTATTATCCGCGACGAAGACGATCTAAGTCAGATACAATGGGGCATAGAACAATATGTCTCAAAACTTTGCGATACACTAAATATCAAAAACGACCTACAAATTTCATTAAATTTAAAAGAAAATAAAGACTGGATAAACGAATACAAAAGTGGGGTAAAACCCGTTTTATTGGGTGAATTTTATATACGTCCGAGTTGGGAAGAAGCAAAAGAAAACGCAAAAAATATCATAATAGACCCTGCCCTAGCCTTTGGTTCAGGACACCATGAAAGCACCAGCTCTTGCATAATGTTTTTACAAAAATACGCAAAAGACGAAATGAAAGCGATGGACGTAGGATGTGGGAGCGGGATTTTAAGTATCGCACTAACTAAAATAGGCTGTGTTGTCGATGCTTGCGACACAGATGAACTTGCAGTGCAAAGCACTCTACAAAATGCCAAACTAAACAACGCCGACATAAATAAAATTTGGACCGGATCTATATCAAATTTAAATACAAAATACAACATCGTTGTGGCAAACATTATTGCAGATGTTATTTTTATGCTAAAAAATGATTTAAAAAATATTTTAGAAAATAATGCATACTTAATACTTTCAGGTATCTTACAAAAATACGAAGATAGGATACTACAGAATTTTGCCGACCTTAAGCTTATTGAGAAAAAACAACTCAATGACTGGGTTAGCTTCGTCTTTCAAAAGTAAAATTTAAGGGAAATAATGAGTCAAAACAACCAAAATAAAAATCAAAATAATAACAACGGCGGATTTTTTAATAAAAATCCAATATTTATATTTGCTATTTTTGCCATCGTCATCGTCCTTGCTTTTAGAGGATTAACCGGCGATAGCATGGGAACACTTGGCGAAGGCTCCATGAATGCAACAAAAAATATTTCGTATTCGGAGCTTAAAGAGCTAGTTTCAAGTAAACAAATTTCAAGAGTTGAAATTTCAGAAACCGCGATACGTGCACTTGGATTAAACCAAAACATTTATGTGACTAAACGTATTCACTCAGATCCAACCTTCATACCACTTCTTGATGCGACAGGAGTTGAGTACAAGGCATATAGTGAGACAAATTGGTTTGGTGAATTGCTGTTTTCATGGGTTTTACCTGTCTTTATATTTTTTGGCATCTGGATGTTTCTTGCAAGCCGTATGCAAAAAAATATGGGTGGTGGAATTTTAGGCATAGGAAGCGCAAAAAAACTTATAAATTCAGAAAAACCTAATGTCAAATTTGACGATGTAGCAGGCGTTGAAGAGGCAAAAGACGAGGTTGTTGAGATTGTTGATTATCTTAAAAATCCTGACAAATACCTACGTCTAGGAGCAAAAATTCCAAAAGGAATTTTACTTGTAGGACCTCCTGGTACAGGTAAGACTTTACTTGCTCGTGCAGTTGCAGGAGAAGCTGACGTACCATTCTTCTCAATATCGGCGTCAAGCTTTATAGAGATGTTTGTCGGCGTTGGCGCAAGTAGAGTTAGAGATCTTTTTGAAAGTGCTAAAAAAGAAAGTCCTGCGATAGTTTTTATAGATGAGATAGATGCTATCGGTAAAAGTAGAAATTCAGGACCTATGGGCGGAAACGACGAGCGTGAACAGACTTTAAACCAACTACTTTCAGAAATGGACGGCTTTGATGCAGATAAGCTTCCTGTTATCGTTATAGCCGCAACAAACAGACCTGAAGTACTTGACGCAGCACTTTTGCGCCCGGGTCGTTTCGATAGACAAGTTCTTGTTGACAAACCGGACTTTAAAGGCAGGATTGACATCTTAAAAGTTCATATGAAAGATGTTAAGATAGCAAAAAATGTCAATCTTGAAGAGATAGGTCGCCTAACCACGGGCTTAGCCGGCGCAGATTTGCAAAATATAATTAATGAAGCCGCTCTTTTGGCTGGTAGAAACTCAAAAACCGAAGTCGAGCAATCAGACCTAATAGAAGCTGTTGAGCGCTCCATAGCGGGACTTGAGAAAAAATCACGCAGGGTAAATGCAAAAGAAAAACGTATCGTAACTTATCATGAATGCGGACATGCGCTTATCGCCGAGGTTACAAAAGGCGCAAAAAGAGTTACAAAAGTTTCAGTAGTGCCTCGCGGACTAGCGGCACTTGGCTATACACTAAATAGACCGGAAGAAAATAAATTCCTCATGCAAAAACATGAGCTTATAGCAGAGGTTGATGTACTTTTAGGTGGAAGGGCGGCCGAAGAGGTCTTTATAAAAGAAATTTCAACAGGTGCTAGCAATGATCTCGAGCGTGCGACCGATATATTTAAGTCAATGATAAGCATGTATGGCATGAGCGAAGTAGCAGGTCTTATGGTGCTTGAAAAACAACGCAATAACTTCCTAGGCGGACAAACTATAAAAGATTATAGCGATAAAACCGCACAGCTAGTAGATGATACTGTTAAAAACATGCTAAATGAGCGATACAATGCCGTTTTAGATACGCTTCGCACATATAGCGGTGCGATCGAAAACATGGTAAGTGCACTTTACGAAAGTGAAACCATCGAGGGCGAAAAAGTTAGAGAGATAATTAAAAATTTCGAAGAAGAAAACGGACTTGAGACTAGACTTGTTGAAGATGAAATCAAAGAAGAAATTCATATAAATGACGAGTCGCAAGATAAAAACTAGGATACAAAAGAGGTCTAAGAAATGCAATATATATCAAAATACGGATACAAATACATAATAATCTTTGCGTTTTTAATGTTTGTGTTTTTAGCGATTGATATGTTTGAGTGTTTTTTTGTGACGGTTTTTATAGCTTGTGTAGCATTTTTTAGACAAAGAGAAAGTGTTAAATGCACTGATAAGTCCCAAATTTTAGTGCCGATAGATGGCAAAATTTCACATATAGGTGTAGCTGAATTTGAAGGACAAAGTTGCACTAAGGTGGAGATAGATAAGTCTATCTTTGGTGTGGGCGTCTTATATGCAGTTTGCTTGGCAAAAACAGTTGTATTAAAAAAACGTCATGGTCTTTTTTTATGTACAAAAATGAAACAATCAAATGCATTAAACCAAAGAGCTCTTTATATTTTTGAAGATAAAGGTTTTAAAATTTATATGCGAGTTATCGCCGGAGCTCTTTCAAGATCACTTGAACTTGAAGATAAACCAGAAGTATCTCCTGGCGATATTTTAGGTTTTTTAGGTAGCGGTAAGGTTGTTTTATTTTTACCAAAAGATATAAAAATTTGCGTAAGTATAGGTGAGAGGGTGCGTAGCCAAAGCACACTTGGTTACCTTGAAACAAGGAGCATGAATGCATAGTCAAAAACCTCAATTAATGTATATTTTACCAAATTTATTTACCGCTTCTAGCGCATTTTTAGGTATAGTAAGTGTTATCGCAAGTATAAAAGGTGATTATGAAAAGGCGATTTTATGGATTATTTTATCTTTAATACTTGATGGACTTGATGGCAGAGTGGCTCGCCTTACCAAAACAACTAGTAAATTTGGTGTAGAATTTGATAGTCTTGCCGACTTAGTAGCCTTTGGTGTAGCTCCGGCGATACTTTTTTATCTATCTATCGGTCAGCATTTTGGACGCTTTGGAACTCTTGTAAGTGCCATGTTTGTTGTCTTTGGAGCCATCCGCCTTGCTAGGTTTAATGTAACAACCGGCACATATGAACCAAATGTATTTATAGGTCTTCCAATACCTACTGCAGCTATAGTAAGCGCGCTATATGTTGGCGTATATATCAATTATAACCTTATCGGCTTTGAGTGGATATATCTTATAATGCAGTGTGTTTTAGCTGTATTGATGGTAAGCAACATAAGATATCCTAGTTTCAAAAAGGTAAATTTTAGACAAGCGCATGTTATGAGAATTTTAGTCGTTCTTGTCATAGCTTTTTCCATGTTATATCTTTATCCTCTTGAGAGCGCAACCATTGTAATGAGCATTTACATTTTTTATGGTATAATCAGGACAACTTTTATGTTCTTAAAAAATTTAAAAAAGGAGAGTGAATGAGCGTAGGCGTAATAAAGTCATTAAAATTCTTGCCAAAAATCGAAATCAAAAACTCTCTACTGCTGCTACTTAGGTAGCAAAACTTCTTTTTCACTAACTTAACCGTACCAGCAATAAAATAAAATACCAAAAAGGATAAAAAATGAATAATAATAAAATAATAATATTTGATACAACATTGAGAGATGGTGAACAAAGCCCCGGCGCTTCGATGAATACTGCTGAAAAATTGCAAATCGCGCTTCAATTAGAGCGCCTAGGAGTTGATGTTATGGAAGCTGGGTTTGCTGCGGCTAGTCCAGGTGACTTCGATGCGGTAAATCAAATAGCAAAGCAAGCGTCAAACATAAGAGTATGCTCACTTTCACGTGCAGTTGAGCGAGATATAAAAGCAGCCGGAGAAGCCTTAGCACCTGCAAAATACAAAAGAATACATACATTTATAGCAACAAGTCCTATCCACATGGAATACAAGCTAAAAATGCAACCACAAGAAGTCATAAAGCGTGCCGTCGAAGCTGTCAAATATGCTAAAACTTTTTGTGACGATGTAGAGTTTAGCTGTGAAGATGCAGGTAGAACAGATATAAATTTCATGAAAGAAATTTGCGATGCAGTCATTGAAGCAGGTGCAGGAACTATAAATTTACCAGATACTGTCGGCTATCGTTTGCCAACCGAGCTATCTAAGATGGTTTCTGAGATGGTAGAATTTATAAATAATCGTGCGATTGTTTCGGTCCATAACCACAACGACTTAGGCCTAGCTACTGCAAACTCTCTTGCTTGTATATTAGCCGGTGCTAGACAAGTTGAATGCACCATAAACGGCATAGGAGAGCGAGCGGGAAATGCGGCATTAGAAGAGATTGTTATGGCAATTAAAACACGTCAAGATATATTTGCCCCGCTTTATACAGACATAATCGCAAAAGAAATTTACCCATCATCTCGCCTAATAGCAAGTATAACAGGCATAGAGCCTCAGCCAAATAAAGCCATAGTCGGCAAAAATGCCTTTGCCCACGAAAGCGGCATACATCAAGACGGAGTGCTAAAACACAAAGAAACTTACGAGATCATATCTGCCCAAAGTATAGGACTTGAGCAAAATTCTCTTGTTCTTGGTAAGCACAGCGGTCGCCACGCGTTTAAGGATAAGCTAGTTTCTCTTGGTTTTGATCTTGATGTGGATGCATTAAATACCGCATTTGATAAATTTAAGCAACTTGCCGACAAGAAAAAGGAAATTTTTGATGATGATATACGCGCTCTTGTGGCTGAAGAGATAACTAAAATTCCACAAGTATATGAGATAGTTGAACTTCTTCAAAGTAGCGGTGGATCACTTGCGAGCGCCTCTATAAGTATAAAGCATGACGATCAAATAACAAGTGACTCCGCTCTTGGTAACGGCACTGCCGATGCGATATTTAAAGTTATTGATAGGATTAGCAACATTAACGGGGTGCTTAAAGACTATAAGGTTACTGCGGTTTCACAAGGCAAAGACGCTTTAGCCAAAGTTGATGTTAAAGTAGAATTTGAAGGACACAATGCTGTTATGGGACACGGACTTGATATAGATACAATGAAAGCAAGTGCAAAAGCTTATATCGGTGCTTTAAACAGCTATCTTAGGATAAAAGATCTTTAAAACACACAAGGCATGGAAAAGCTCCATGCCTTTAAATTCAGGTTCTAAATTTGATAAGAAGTTGATTTAATTTCTCGCCGACACTTTGTAGATGTTCGGCTGCCGCTGCGATCTCTTCTGTATTTCTCATGTTTATCGCGCTTATCTCATTTATCTTTTCGATCCTACTTAAAACCTCATCGATATTATCACCTTTTTGAGCAAATTCTTTTGCATTTTTTTCAGACTGCTGCTCGCCTTTTCTCATCTCTTCATTTGCGATCTCAACAGTATTTTGGGTTTTATGTGCTATTTGGATTAAATTTTGTGTCTTTTTGACGTTCTCTTCCATTCTTAAGCTAGCCTGAGCAACAGACTCGACTATAGAACCAACCGTTATATTTATCTCCGATAAACTACTTTGTGTTCTTTCGGCAAGCTTTCTAACTTCGTCTGCAACAACGGCAAATCCTCTTCCCTGCTCACCAGCACGAGCCGCCTCGATAGCAGCGTTTAAGGCAAGTAAATTTGTCTGATCCGCGATATCTGAGATAACATTTAACACGTCTTTTATCTGAGTGGCATTTGAGGTCAGAACTTTCATGTGATTAGATAGTTCAAGCTCATTTTCTGAAGTTTGCTGTATATCTCTAGAGATATCTTGGATGTCATTTCTAGCATCAGCTAATTTTAATGCAACACCTTTTAAAATTTCAGCCGTTTCAAACACGTCTTGTGAAGATGTTCTTATATCTTCTCTTATCTTACCAGACATCTCAAATGTGTTTTGTATGGTTTGTGTTGTCTCTTCTACGCTTCTACCAACTGTTCTTGCTGTTGATGAAAGCTCACTTGAGATAGAAGCATTTTCATTACCAACGTCTTTTGCCGCCTCAACCGTTAGTCTTACTTTTTCTATGAAGTTGTTAAATTCTTTCGCGGTTTGTCCTAGCTCATCATTGCTTTGAACGGGGATTCTCTTAGTAAGATCGCCATCTCCAACGGCTAATTCCTTAGCGTGATCTTGTAGGTTATTTATAGGCGTAAGAATTATTGATTTTAAGATCATTGTTAGTAAAATAAGCACCAAAACCACAGCAACAACCGTGACCATGATCTGATCCACCATGCTATCTTTAGCCACCATTATGGCAGAGTACATATTTTCTTGAGTATCAGCAGCAAATATATATCCGATACTTGAGCCGTCAAATCCCTCAAGTGGTATACTTACAACAAAATAGCCTGAAGTTTGAAACCTCTCTTTTAAGTCGCTTTTGCTAACATCGCTCAGTTCTTTTATAAAATTTGCATCTGCACCATCCATCTTTTGCGCTACAGTATAATTACCTTGCACGACTTTTGGAGCGTCTTTTAAGCCTCCCGCGGAACCAAGCAAGGCGTTATCCATAACTATGGCAGCACTTAATCCTAGCTCTTTTTTTAGATCTTTTACGATTGATTCGAAAGATTGCATGATCTCAACCGAGCCTATGTATTCGCCCTCGTAAAATATCGGAGCTATACCTCTAAGCTCAAGCCCGGCTACTCCTGCCTCTATGGCAACCAATGGTTTTTTGGTGTTTTTAACCTGCAAGATACTTTTTCTAAATGAGCTTAGATCATCCCCCGATTTATCGCTCCAGTGTCTTAAAAAGCTCTTAACATCTGCAGTATGAACGTGAATTTTCATATTTTGATATATAGAGTTGTCTTTATAGCTTTCAACAAGTTTTTTTAGCTCATTTTTCAGCATAGCCTTGTCATTGCTTAAAAGTGCATCTATCACAAATTTATTTTGAGCTAAATTTATAGCGCCAAGCGATGCGACCTGAATTTTTGAATTTAATTTCTCAGCAGTAAAAAGCCTAAAATTCTTCTCCTTGTCTGATATTACATTATCCTCGATCTCCTTGCTACCGTTTAAGAAAAACATAAACATGATAGCTATCGCGATCACGAATAAAGATACTATAGGAACATATATTTTCTTACGTATAGAAAAGTTTCCCACAAATTCCTCCTTTAAAAAATAAAATTAAAATTTTAAAATTATATCTAATTAACGTTGTATTATCGTAAAGATAAAGTTATTATTTCTCATTATCGATCATAAAATCATAAAATTCATTCTTATGATCAGTATTTCCTATCTTGTCATATTGTATCAGGGCAGCGTTTATATTGTCGATTTGATGATACAAGTATCCAAGTGCAACACGATTTTCTATCGCATTAGGATCGGTTAGCTTTGTTAGCTCCAAAAGCGCTATGGCATTTTGTGGCTGGTTTGCTCCGGTTGCCGCAACGGATGCTAAAAATAAAGTGGAAGCATCTTGGATATTATACTCATCGATAATTTTGTTATAAAGTCTAAATGACTCTTCAAAGTCGTTACTAAAAAGCTCAATATACGCCAAAGTCTGCATGATATTTACATTTTCAGGAGCACTTCTTAATTGCTCTTTTATCTTTTCGCGCTCGTGGCTTAAAAGACCGGAAATTTGAAGTAGTTTTATGTATTGCTTTCTGATTATATTTGCGCCGTGATAAAATGCCTCTACGTCAAGTTTTTTCGTTTTGAAATAAATTTGTATCTTTTGTGCATACTCTTTTATGTTTTCTTGCTTGTTATAAGCTATGAAATTTAAGATATTAGTCATTATGTCGTTTGGAAGTAAAGAAACTAGGATGTCAGTTTTTTGCTGCATAACATCATCTCTTCCTACTATTTTTGATATTATCGCATCAAAGGCAACATTAAACATAGTCTGTTCTTTTGGCTCCTCAAGCCATCTCATCATCGCGCTTTGATTTGAGTTTATCAAATTTAAGAGTGAAGTGTATAGGTTGTTTTGTTTTAAATTTTTATCACTCTCTAAATTTTCAGTTATCTCTCCTATAAATTTAGGGTCTAAAGACTGGGTCATATCGTAGCTAAAAGCGGCAAAAATTCCAGCTAGATGGTTATTAGGATCTAAATGATAGCTTGACGCAAAATGCTTTGCTGCAAGTGAAAAATTTCCAAGCTGAGCATAGCTTAAGGCTAGATTATACTGGAGTATAGAGTGCTGAGGATAAAGCTTGGCAAGCTCGATAAAGTCGCGGTTTGCCTCTTTTAGTCTGTAGTTTAAAGCCTTGGCGATAACACCTGAAAGCTCGATATTTACCTTTGAAACGGTCGCGCTCTTACTTAAAAAGTCATTCGCCGTAGAAGTATCGTCTAAAAATACACTAACACCGCCTTTTCTTATATACTCTATGCTTTGCTTTACATCAAAAACCTTATATGGAGCAAAATAAAACAGCGTTTCATAACGTCTTGCCTTGTTAAAAAATATCTCATCGCTAAAGCTCATTTGAGCTAAATTTACATCAAATATTTCGGGATTTAAAGTCGCTTTTATCTTAAAAATTTGACTTGGCTTTAATGGATCTGCGGTATAAACATCACGTATGAATCTCGCCCCATCTTTATAAAATCCGGTCTTTAAATCAATTATCGCCGCTATCATTTTTATAAGATCGGGGTTTGTTGTGTTTCTTGCGGCCTTATTTAGATAGTCTCTTGCCTTATCGTAATTAGCCTCATTTGCATAAAGTTGGGCCAAGGTGATATTGGCATTAAAATCTTTTTGTGACTCAAGCTTGTCAATGGCCACTTGATCATCCTTTAAGATAGACGAAATTTTAGCGCTTAAATAAACATACTTGTCTTTATAATGTTCGCTACTTGGGTGCTTAAGCGATTGCAAAGCCTCGTAATAATTACCTTTATAATAATTTATAAGCGCATGATAGTAACTGTAAAGCGGCGAATTTACTTCGTTTTGCAAAAAGGAATTTGCAAGTCCGATGTAGTAGTTGAAATTTTGCGTGCTGTTGGTTTCAAGCGAACAAACCGCTGCATTTATCGCACTTACGGTTGTGTTTTCTCTATCTTGTATGGCTTTATTAAACGATATGACGGCTTGCTCGCAATTTCCCTGCTTCATCTGCGAAACGCCAAGATTATAGTTGGATAAAGACTGGTTGTAAGTTGCTATATTTTCATAAATTTTTAATGCTTCAAATTTATTGCCTTTTTCATATAGTCGGTTTGCTTTTGCGATCATATCGTCAATTCTTGATGCGGCAAAATCTTGTGTTTTATAGTTTGACTCTATCTTTTGAGCAAGTCCTGTAGCGTCTATCTCATTGCCCTTGTCTTTTTTTAACAAAAAAATCAAAACAATAAGCAAAATAATAATAACCAAGACAACTACAGCAATGATGATATATAGTTTTTTAGGTGATTTCTTAACCTCTATAGGTTCTGGTATCTCATCGCCGATTAGCAAATTTGGATCTTGAATACTCTCAAGAGAGACTATCTGCTCTTCCGACTCAGATTCTGTCGTCTCCTCGCCAGGAGGCTTTAGTATCAAGACCTCTTCATCTTGGTTTTGAGGCACTACATATACCTTTTAAGAACTTCTGGAATTTCAATTCTACCATCTTTGGTTTGATAGTTTTCCATTATAGCTATAAGTGTCCTGCCGACTGCCAGACTTGAGCCGTTTAGCGTGTGCACGAGGGCATTTTTCTTTCCGTCTTTATAGCGAATTTTAGCCCTTCTTGCTTGAAAATCACGAGTGTTTGAAACCGAACTTATCTCACGGTATTTGTTTTGACTAGGCAACCAGACTTCAAGGTCGATAGTCTTTGCCGCACCAAATCCCAGATCTCCGCTGCAAAGTAGCATATGACGATGTGCAAGTCCTAGTGAAGTAAGTAGATCAGAAGCGCACTCAACCATTTCTTGCAAAACTTTTTGGCTATCTTCAGGTTTAGTGATACTTACAAGCTCTACTTTTTCAAACTGATGTTGACGTATCATGCCACGAGTATCTCGTCCTGCACTACCAGCCTCTTGCCTAAAACACGCAGAGTAGCAGGTCATCTTTATCGGAAGCTCTTCGCTTTGTAAAATTTCATCATTATAAATGTTTGTAACAGGCACTTCACTTGTTGGTATTAGATATAAATTTTCATTATTTATCTTATAAAGGTCATCGGCAAATTTTGGCAGCTGACCTGTGCCGTATAAGGTGTTTGCATTTACTAAAAACGGAACATTAACAAGCTCAAAACCGCGAGCCGTGTTAAAGTCTATCATATAGTTAACAAGCGCACGACTAAGTCTAGCTGCCTCGCCTCTAAGTATCGTAAAACGTGATCCTGAAATTTTAACTCCACGCTCGAAATCAAGCCATCCAAGCTCTTCGCCAAGCTCATAGTGAGCCTTTGGTTCAAAGTCAAATTTACGTGGTTCAAGCACTGTTTTTACACAAACGTTGTCGTTTTCATCTTCACCAAACGGCACATCGTCATCTATGATATTTGGCACGCTTGAAGCTATCTCTTCAAGCTTTTCTTCAAGCTCTCTTACTATCTCAGAAGCATCGCCAATCGCTGCTTTGTTGGCGTTTAACTCTTCTCGCAAGGCGTCTGTATTTTCGCCGTTTCTACTTTTTATACCAAGCTCTTTGCTTTTTGCATTTTGTATCGCTTGAAAATTTTCAAGCATAACGCGTTTTGCCTTTAGATCATTATATGTATCAAGTAAATTTTTAAGTAAATTTGTATCAACTTTTTTTGCTATAAGTTTTTTATTAAATTCGTCAAAATTTGTTTCGATCAGTCTTAAATTTATCATTTTGCTCCGCCTTTATCTAAAATAAGGGCTATTTTATCAAATTTAGCTTTAAACAGTTATAATCATCTATCCAAAAATTCTTTAAATACCAAAATTTAATAAGTTGAAAATTTATTTTGCGACCAAAGCGGTCTGAAAGAAAAACGATAAAAATGTGACAAGTAAGAATTTGGGCTAATTTTAGCCCAAATATCAATAAACTCCGGTAGCTTCTCTTACTTTTTCCATAACATTAGATGCCACTTCTTTGGCTTTTTTAGCTCCTGCTTCTAAAATTTCAGCAACCTCATCCGTATGACTTTGGTAATAACCAAATTTCTCTCTTGCTTCAGAAAAATACTCCCAAACAAGCTCATTTAGATACATCTTAAAGTGTCCGTGACCTTCACCGCCACGCTCATAACGTTTTTGTAACTCCTCTTGTCCTATTTGATCCAAGAAAAGTTTTGCGATATTATAGACATTACAGTTTTGCCACTCTTTAGGTGCTTCTAGTGGCACAGCTTGGGTTACAATACTTGAAATTTGTTTTTTTAACGTTTTTGCGTCCGCAAAGATATCGATAGTATTTCCGTAGCTTTTGCTCATCTTTGCACCATCGGTTCCTGGCACGGTCGCAACATTTTCATCAACTTTGTGTGTAGGAAGTTTAAAAATTTCACCGTGCTCGTTATTAAATTTTATAGCGATATCACGCGCTATCTCAACATGTTGGATTTGGTCTTTTCCAACAGGAATCACATCTGAACCAAAAAGTAAAATATCAGCCGCCATTAAGACCGGATAGCTAAAAAGTCCATGGTTAGCCGAAATTCCTTTGGCAATTTTATCTTTATAACTATGAGCTCTTTCAAGTAATCCCATAGGTGTGTATTGGCTTAGTATCCAGTAAAGCTCAAGCACGTCTTTTACATCGCTTTGTATCCAAAATGTAGATTTTTGCGGGTCTATGCCAAGGGCTAGAAACGCGGATGCCGCCTCAAGCGTATTTGCACGAAGCCTTTTAGCGTCGCTTACAGATGTCATCGCATGATAATTTGCGATAAACATAAACATATCTTCGCTCTTTTGTGCTTCCACCATTTGTTTTATACTTGCGAAATAATTACCAAGGTGAAGTTTTCCGCTTGGCTGAAGTCCAGTTAAAACTCTCAATTTTTATCCTTTAAGCTCAAAGCTTTCTTTATCTCTTTTACGATCTGCTTTGGTGTTTTGTTTTCTACATTTATTGTTATGTCCGCCTTTTTTTCATACATTTCAACCCTTGAGTTAAAAAGCTCTCTTGCTTTATTTGGGTCTTTTAAAAGCGGTCTTTTAGCAAATTTTTTTTCACTATTTTCACTATTTTGCATACGAGTTATTATCGCGTCAAAGCTTGATTTTAGATAGATTGTCGTGCCTATTTTCTTGATATCTTTTGCGTGTATAAATCCGCCTCCGGTTGAGATAATGGCGTTTCTTACACTAGAAGCTAGAAATTTAGCCAAAGTTTTTTCTAAATTTCTAAAATACGTCTCTCCGTATGTCAAGAAAATGTCTTTGATTTTCATATTTGCCGAGCTTTCTATCAAATCATCGCAGTCTAAATTCATGGTCTTTAAACTCTTACTTAAAGCCCTAGCGACAGTTCCTTTGCCAACCCCCATAAATCCTATAAGAACTATATTATTATTCTTTATCTTCATCGCTCTCCCCACGGTTTTTCGGTATCAAAACTACCGGAGTGCCGCTTAGGCTAAAACTCTCTCTAAGTTTATTTGTAAGGTAGCGTTTGTAACTAAAGTGAAGCGCTCTTGGCTTGTTCATAACAAGCGCAATACGAGGAGGCGCGAAACCAAACTGCACTGCGTAGTAAATTTTAACGCTTTTGCCTTTTTCGCGCGGTATAGGATGTAGTTTTGTAGCTTCTCCTACGACCTCATTTAGCTTTGAGGTTTGTATCTTTTGAGTGAAATTTTGATAAACCTCTTGTATAAGTCCGTATAGCTTATGAACGCGTTTGCCTCCAAGCGCCGAAACGCTGATAATAGGCGCATAAGCAAGAAATTTAAAGCGGTCTTTTATCTCCTTGCAAAGTTCGTCAAATTCCCACTCGCTCTTATCCCATTTGTTTAGCACGATTATCACGCCAAGGTTAAATTTACTAGCAAGACCGGCTATACGCTCATCAAGCTCGGTTAAAGGCTCGCTAGAGTCAAGCACCAGTAGTGCAATGTCGGTTTGTTCTAAAATTTTCTCGGTTCTGTTTAGCGCATATCTTTCTATTCCTTCTATCTTACCGCGCTTTCTAATACCTGCCGTATCGACAAACTCATAAATTCTACCCTCGTGTTCGTAAATTTCATTAACAGGGTCTATCGTGGTTCCTGCTACATCGCTAACTACGGCACGAGAATCTTTTACAAGTGCATTTAAGAGACTTGACTTACCAACATTTACGCGCCCTATGATACCTACTTTAATATTTTTTTCGGCGAAATCTTCATCTGCCCTAAACTCGCCCTCATCATCAAATTCTTCCAAAAAGTCATCAAAATCATCACTCACATCAGCCTTTAACACATCGTCTTTTAGGTGTTTTGCTATCCACTCCGTAAGTTCATCAAGTCCTGTGTTATGGCTTACTGAAATTTGAAAAAGATCTTTTACGCCAAAATTTATAAATTCCCACGCCCTAGTTTCGTCCTTTTTGCTGTCTACTTTGTTTATCACAAGAGCGATCGGGATATTAAGCTTACTAAGCTCATAAAACATCATGCGATCTTCGTCATCCGGCATAAATTTACCATCCACCATATAGATGATGGCGTCTGAATTTTTAGCCTCGTTTAGTGTTTTGATCTTGACGTTACGAAACAGTTCCGAACTATCGTCAAGTCCGCCGCTATCGATAAGCAAACACTCTTTACCCTCGATATCGACAACGGCTTTGTTTGTATCACGTGTCGTGCCGCTAACATCGCTAGTGATAGCTATCCTCTGCCTTGCCAAACGATTAAAAAGCGAACTTTTTCCAACATTTGGTTTTCCAACTAATATAACTTTTTGCACGTTTTTCCTTTGTAATTAGTCGTTATTATACTAAAAATTTCTTTATCTACTTGATATGATACATCGTGATAAATTCGTCTCAGATATGTTTTTCATTGTAAATTTCATCATAAATATTTTTGGGGATTATACAGAATTTAAGCTTTTTATTCATTAATTTAAGCCGTTTTGCACTACAATACGCCTTAAATTTAAAAGAAAGTTTTGTTTTGCATAGATTTATTTTGCACCATTTGGGTGCTTACTATATGATAATAGCTTGTATGTATTTTGCAGCGGTCGGTGCTTTTGCAAAAGTATTAAGCGCTGAGATGTCAAGCGTAGAAGTTGTCTTTTTTAGAAACCTCGTAGGTCTTATCCTTGTGCTTTATGCGATATACAAAAAACCACCGACAAATCAAAAAGGCGGACAGTTTTTCGTGCTTATGTTTCGTGGCTTTATCGGCACGGTCGCACTTTTTGCCTTATTTTACAATATCGCTCATATAAATTTAGGTGCTGCGTATACATTTCAAAAAACAAGCCCTATTTTTACAGCAGTTTTAGCAGCGATATTTTTAAAAGAGGCACTTAGCTACAAGGGCTGGGGAGCGATATTTTTAGGTTTTATAGGAATTTTGTTTATAGTTCAACCAAATTTAGGCATAAGTAAATCCGACTGGCTTGGACTTTGGAGCGGTGTTGGAGCCGCACTTGCTATGCTTAGCGTGCGTTCTTTGCGCAAAAGCTATGATACAAGCGTTATAGTACTTAGCTTTATGGGTTGGGGAACACTGCTTCCGATGATATTAATGGTAACAGCCGAAGTTGTGCAGTTTGAGCCACTTGACTTTTTGCTATCTCCGTTTGTTATGCCAAGCCTAAAAGGAGTTATTTTTATAGTATTTATGGGACTTGCGGGCTATTTTTTCCAACTTTATATGACAAAGGCTTATGCAGCCACTAAAAAGGCGGGAATAGTTGCCGCAGTTAGCTATATGGATGTTGTCTTTTCACTCATGGTGGGCTATCTTATGGGAGACGGTTTGCCAAATAGCATGGCATTTTTTGGTATAATGCTAGTCATTTTAAGCGGCATACTAGTTGCAAGGGAGAAATAATAATGATACTAATAGCAGGACCATGTGCGATCGAGAGCGAAGAGCTTGTAATGTCGGTTGCGCAGCGTCTACAGAAATTTAACGAAGATAGCAGGATTGATTTTTATTTTAAATCAAGTTTTGATAAGGCAAATCGCACAAGCTTAAGCTCGTTTCGCGGACCGGGACTTGAAAAAGGTTGTGAAATTTTAGCAAAGGTAAAAGAAAAATTTGGCTATAAAATCGTGACTGACATACACGAAAGCTATCAAGCCGAGCCTGTCGCAAAAGTTGCCGATGTGTTGCAGATCCCGGCATTTTTATGTCGTCAAACAGACTTGTTAGTAGCCGCAGCAAAAACAAATGCGGTAGTAAACATCAAAAAAGGGCAGTTCCTGGCAGCTTCAGCGATGAAACACTCGGTTAAAAAAGTGCTTGAAACTCGCGGAGTAAGCGGCGAAGGATATGAGGTAGCTAAGCAAAACGGGGTTTGGCTTTGCGAGCGCGGAAGCACATTTGGGTATGGAAATTTGATAGTGGATATGAGAAATTTAGTGTTAATGCGCGAATTTGCGCCGGTAGTATTTGACGCAACACATAGCGTGCAAATGCCTAGCGCACTTGGCGAAAAAAGCGGCGGAGACGCTAGATTTGTGCCGTATCTTGCTAGGGCAGCCGCAAGTGTAGGCGTGGATGGATTTTTCTATGAAACACATATAAACCCATGTGAGGCACTTTGTGACGGACCAAATATGCTAAATTTAGATGAACTTGAAAAAGTTGTCGAACAAACCTTAAAAATACAAGAAATTTTAAAATAAAGGGAATAAAAATGAAAATAATCGAAGGAAAATTAGCCCTAAACGGCAAAGAAAAAATAGCGATCATCAACGCTAGATTTAACCATATCATTACAGATCGCCTAGTTGAAGGTGCAAAAGATGCATTTTTGCGCCACGGTGGAAATGAAGAAAATTTAAGCCTGATCCTAGTGCCTGGTGCATTTGAAATTCCTATGGCGCTTGAAAAAGTACTTGCAAGCGGTAAATTTGACGCGGTTTGTTGCGTAGGCGCGGTAATACGTGGTTCAACACCACACTTTGACTATGTTTCAGCCGAAACTACAAAAGGTATCGCAAATGTAACACTAAAATACGGCAAACCAGTAACATTTGGAGTACTAACTGTTGATAGCATAGAACAAGCGATAGAAAGAGCAGGCAGCAAAGCCGGAAACAAGGGCTTTGAAGCAATGACCGGCGTTATTGAAATGCTTAGTCTTTATGAAAATTTAGGAGCCTAAAATGGCGACTAGACACCAAGCTAGACAGGCGGTAGTTTCACTGCTTTATGCTTACGAGATGGGAAACACTGACGATGCGTTTATAGATGAGTTTTTAGAAGAAAAAAAGATCAGAAACGAGCGCAAAGAGAGTGTTGTAAAAAGTTTTCGTGAAATTTTAGCAACCAAAGATAAACTTGATGAGCAAATTTTACAATACCTAAAAGACGGAGATCTTGATAAGGTGGGTATCGTTGAGCGAAATATACTAAGGCTTGGATTTTACGAGATAAACGAAGCACAAACCGATATCGCAGTAGTAATAAACGAAGCAGTTGAGCTTGCAAAAGAGCTTACAAGCGATACTTCACCACGTTTTATAAACGGTGTTTTGGGCGCATTAAAGGCAAAAAAGTGAAACTATGCGTTGCGCTTGACATGCAAAGTCGCGAGCAAAATTTAAACTTAGCAAAAGATTTAGCAGGGCTTGACATCTGGCTAAAAGTCGGACTAAGAAGCTACCTTAGAGACGGTGAAAAATTTATAAATGAACTAAAAGAGCTTAGCGGAGCTAAAATCTTTCTTGACTTAAAACTTCACGATATACCAAACACTATGGCTGACGCAGCCGAAGTTATCGCAAATTTAAATGTCGATATGATAAACGTCCATGCAAGCGCTGGAAAACGGGCCATGTGCGAGGTTATAACTCGTCTAAATGCACTTCCTGTGCGCCCTCTAGTCCTTGCCGTATCGGCACTTACTAGCTTTAATGAGAAAGAATTTAAGGCTGTTTATAGCAAAAACATAAATGAAAGCGTGAAAAATTTTAGCATAAGTGCTTATGAAGCGGGTCTTGACGGTATGGTTTGTTCTGTTTTTGAAAGCAAGATGATAAAAGAAGCCACAAGTGATAAATTTCTAACGCTAACGCCAGGAATTCGCCCATTTGGTGAAGCAAAAGGAGATCAAAGCAGGGTAGCCAACATAGAGACGGCAAGGCGCGAAAATAGCGATTTTATCGTGGTCGGAAGACCGATTTACGAGGATAATAATCCGCGTGAAATTTGCGAGAGAATTTTATCGCAAATCAAAGCGGTGCGAGAAATGCCGCAGGCTTAAATTTAAAGTAAAACTATGGCAAAATCACCAGCTGCCAACCGGCACATAAAGACCGATAAAGCGGCTTTAAATTTCAGGCAGATACCATACGCGGGTGAAGCTACTAGCGCCGATTTGATCGCGCTTGGATATACCGATATCGCTTCGCTTAAGGGTGCGAATGCCGACGAGATGTATGAGCGCACTAAGGCTCTTGGACGTGGCAGTGATCGGTGTATCTTGTATATGTACCGCATGATTTGCTACTATGCAAACACGCCAAACCCCGATAAAGAGAAGCTAAAATGGTGGGCTTGGAAAGATAAAATTTAAAGAGGCTATTTTAGCGCTAGATCAAATAAATATGCTAATAAATTTAACTAGTAAATTAATGCTTTATAGGAGGTTTTATGAACGAGCATATCGTGGTGGTCGATGACGAGCTTGATCTTTGCGAGCTTTTGGAGTTTAATCTACAAAAAGCGGGATATAACGTAACTACATTTTCAAATACCAAGCGAGTTGAGCAGTTTTTAGATGAAGAAAAAGTGGATCTTGTCATCATGGATAGGAATTTGCCGGGCATTGAGGGCGGAGAATTTATAAAAATTTTGCGTCAAAAAGGCTATAACGAGCCCGTAATATTTCTAAGCGCGAAAGGCTCAAAGGACGAGAAATTGCAGGGGTTTGAGAATGGCGGCGATGATTATATCACAAAGCCGTTTGAGCTTGACGATCTGCTGGTTCGCATAAAAGCGGTGCTTAGGCGAAGTGGCGGAGAGAGCGAGTTTTATAAATTTAAAGAGATAGTCGTAAAAAAGGGCACCGGTGAGGTTTTCGTTGGCGAAAAGGCTTTAAATTTAACCAAGCTTGAAACGGAGCTTTTGATCAAGTTTATCAAAAATAAATTTAATATACTAAGTCGTGATCATCTTTTGCAAAGCGTGTGGCAAGACGATACAAATAGCGATAAAAGCGTCAATATCGCAGTTAAACGCTTAAGGCAAAAGCTTGGCAAATCGGGCGATCATATCGTATCTGTGCGCGGGGAAGGCTATAGGATTTGTTAAAAATTTTTGCTTTATTTACGGTGTTTTTAGCTGTGCTTTTTGGTTCATTTTGGTTCATTTTGGGTGAAATTTTTTGGCAAAAGGTCTATATTTTGCTCTTTGTCGGAATTTTTTTGACAATGCTTTTTGCTTTTATCGTTTTTGAGCTTTTAAGCCTTCAGTCTATACGTGTGCGGGAAGTTTTGGATAAAAAGCAGACTAAATTAAAACGACAATCAGCTAAGATTAGGCTTAGAAACTACCAGCCAGAAGGGCTTTTGGGCGGAATTTCGCATGAGTTTAAAAATCCGCTTGCCATTATCAAAACTTCGGCTCAAACGATAAAAGGCGGCGAAAATTTAGACCAAGCGATAAGGGATAAATTTATAGATAAGATCATCAAAAATAGCGACAAGCTAGATAAGATTATAAATAGACTTAGGATCGGTTTTGGTGAAAATTTGGTTCTAAATTTAAGCCTAGTCGAGCTATCGAAACTTTGCTCGCAAGTTAGCGAGGATCTAGCAAGCAAATATCAAAATCAAAGTATCGTGATAAGCGGAAGCGCTTACGTAAAAGCAGACGCCGATATGATATATCAAGTTTTATTTAACTTGTGCGAAAACGCGTTAAAATACTCGCAAAACGATGTTTTTGTCGAGATATTGCAAGATAGGGTGCTTGTAAAAGATAGCGGTAGCGGGATCGACGATGATGAGATAAAACTGATAACTAAAAAATTTTACAAATCGGGTGAGAAAAATTGGAACAGTTCGCTTGGACTTGGACTTTATATCGTAAAATATATCCTAAAACTACATAAATTTGAATTTTTGGTTAGCTCGCAAATTGGTGTTGGCTCGGAATTCGGCTTTAAATTTAGAGACTAAAAACGGGCGATGATAGCCGTTTTAAGCAAAATTTACACTTAAATATATCGATTTTAATGTTTCCAAAATGTTTTTAACTGCTGATATGATTTCGCATATCTTAAAAAAGGAGAGCGAATGAAAGTTTTTAACATTTTAGCGGCAAGTTGCCTTGTTTTAGCGGCGGCAGGGTTTGAAAGAGATCAGATAAGAATAGCGGGTAGCTCAACCGTATTTCCATTTACTAGCTTTGTAGCTGAGGAATTTGGAGCCAACAAGGCAAACAAAACTCCGATCGTAGAAAGCGTGGGAACGGGCAGCGGATTTAAGCTGTTTTGTTCTGGATTAGGCGGGGACACTCCAGATATCGCAAATGCCTCAAGACCTATAAAACTTAGCGAATTTGAGCTTTGCCAAAAAAATGGCGTAACCGATATTTCGGGCATTATGATAGGTTATGATGGCATAGTCTTAGCTCAAAATACAGCTAACGGCGAGTTAAATTTAAGCAAAGAGCAGATCTTTAAAGCGCTTGCAAAAGATATATTCTTAGGCGGCAAGCTTGTTCCAAATCCATATAAAAGTTGGAAACAAATAGATGAAAGTCTGCCGGATCGCGAGATCGTGGTATATGGTCCTCCAAGCACATCTGGCACTAGAGATAGCTTTGAGGAGCTTGTGATGCAAGAAGTATCTGAAAAGCTAGGCTATGATAAAGGGTATAAGGCTATTAGAGAGGACGGAGTATTTGTGCCTTCAGGCGAAAATGATAATCTAATCGTAGCAAAACTCGGCACAAACAAAGCTGCGCTTGGCATTTTTGGCTATAGTTATTTTGAAGAAAATGCCGATAAACTAACAGCTGTTTCTGTAGATGGTGTAGCCTTAAACGCTCAAAATATCGCAAATGGTAGCTACAAGGTGGCAAGAAGCCTCTTTATCTATGTTAAAAATGCTCACAAAGGCAGCACAAAAGGGCTTGAGGATTTTATAAAATTATATATAAGCGACGATATGATAGGTGAGAACGGCGAATTAAGGACGCTTGGGCTGATACCTCAGGGTGGCGACGAGCTAAAAAGAACCCGCGAGTTCTTCTCTAAGCCTTTGGATATGGATCTAGTTAAGGCTCATAAGGTAAATTGATGCTACCTTTAGCCCAAACAAAAGCTAAAAAATGGCTTTTAAATTTAAAGCAAAATAGCAAAGAAATATTTACAAAGTCGCTACTTTTCGTAGCGACTTTAATCTCCATACTAACTACTTTCGGGATACTTTTTGTTCTGCTTTTTGAAGCGATGCTATTTTTTTCAAGAGAAAGCGTGTCTTACTTTTTTACAGGCAAGATATGGTCTCCAGATGGCGCTTTTGGTGCCGATGGCGGAATCTTCGGAGCTCTGCCTCTTTTTAGCGGCACATTTTATATTACCGCTATTGCAATGCTCGTTGCTATACCGGTCGGGATATTTAGCGCGATATATCTAAGCGAATATGCTTCAAACAGGGCTAAAAACATACTAAAGCCGGTTTTAGAAATACTTGCCGGTATCCCAACGATAGTTTATGGTGTATTTGCTGCGCTTATCGTGAGTCCGATGATAGTGGATGCGGCGGCTAAATTTGGAGTTAGTGCTAGTTACGAAAGCGCTTTAGGAGCTGGATTTGTAATGGGTGTAATGATAACACCTATCATAGCAAGTATGTGCGACGACGCGCTAAGCAGTGTGCCAAAAAGCCTAGAATTTGGCTCCTTAGCACTTGGTATGACTAGAAGTGAAACCATCTTGTTTGTTACGATTCCGACAGCTATGCCGGGCATCATAGCGGCTTGTTTGCTTGGCGTATCAAGAGCGCTTGGAGAGACGATGATAGTCGTCATGGCGGCTAGTTTAAGAGCAAATTTAAGCCTAAATCCGCTTGAAGATATGACGACGGTTACGGTTAAGATCGTGGAGGCTTTGACTGGCGATAAGGAGTTTGATAGTTCGCTAACGCTAAGCGCTTTTGGACTCGGGCTAACGCTTTTTGTCGTAACCTTACTTATAAATCTCGTGTCGGTCAAGATATCAAATTTATAAGGCAAAAGTGTGAAAATAACAAATAGCAAAAACCAAAGTGACTTTGAATTAAAAGAGCTTAAAATTCGCCATTTTAAAGGTAGGGTTTTTAAATTTATCTGCAGTTTTGCATTACTTTTTTGTGTAGGATTTTTGGCTATTTTTCTATATAAAGTAGCCTCTCTTGGAGCTGGTGCTTTTAGTACTTACTATCTAAAACAAGAAATTTTAATAACGGAAAATTTGCTAAACAATCCAAGAGACGCCTTGCCTAGGCAGCTTCATGGTATAGTTTCAAGGGCGTGGTTTTGGGAGTTTGGAAATTTCTTACAAGAGAATAAAAATTTAATAAACACAAAGCGAGAATTTGAAATTTTACTAAATGCTAACGCCAAGCAATACTTAAAAAATCAAACTTCAAAGCTTAGCGCAAAAAATATGCAACTGCTCGATGAGTTACGAGAAAAAGGGCTGATCGTTTCTAAATTTAATAAAGAATTTTTTCTTAATGGCGATTCGAAAATTCCAGAGGCGGCAGGAGTGCTTTCGTCTATAGTGGGGACGATGCTAACGATGTTTGTAGCGATGGTGACATCCGTGCCTATCGCAATAGCTAGCGCGATATATATTGAAGAGTTTTTAAAAGATGGAAAATTTAAAAGTATCTTGCAAGTAAATATCAACAATCTAGCCGCCGTGCCATCTATATTATTTGGACTTTTGGGGCTTGGCGTATTTGTAAATTTATTCGGATTAGCACGCGGTAGTGCCTTAGCGGGCGGTCTTACCTTGTCACTTATGAGCCTGCCTATCGTCATCGTAAGCACCACGGCGGCTCTAAAAGCCGTGCCAAATAGCATAAGGCAAGCCGGTATGGCACTTGGGATATCAAAAGTCGATGTGGTAAAAGATCATGTTTTGCCAAGCGCTTTTGGTGGCATATTGACAGGCTCTATCGTATCTTTAGCTCAGATTATCGGTGAAACCGCACCGCTTATCATCATCGGAATGATAGCTTTCGTGCCACAAACGCCGACATCTTTAAGCGACGCAACAACGGTCATACCGGCTCAAATTTTCTCTTGGGCTAGCATGCCGGAATTTGCTTATGTAGAGAGGACAAATGCAGCGATTTTGGTGCTGTTAGCTTTGCTGCTTGTGATGAATTTAGTAGCATTTTATCTAAGAAAAAAATATCAAAAAAAGGGCTAAAATGAAAATAAAAGCAAGAAGTGTCGGTTTAAATTTATATTACGGCGACAAGCAAGCGCTTTATGACGTAAATGTTGATATATATGATAAAAAAATTACTGCGCTAATCGGCGCTAGCGGATGTGGCAAGAGCACATTTTTAAGGTGTTTTAATAGAATGAATGACCTGATAGATGGCTGCAAGATAGGCGGTTTAGTAGAGGTAAATTCCCAAGATATCTATGCAAGCGATATCGACGTGGTTGCGGTCAGAAGGCGCGTGGGTATGGTTTTTCAGCAGCCAAATCCATTTGCTAAAAGTATATATGACAATATCTCTTACGCCCCGCTTATGCATGGCATAGTAAAAAAGGGCAGTGAATGTGATGAGCTTGTCGAGCGATGTCTGAAAAGTGCGGGACTTTTTAAGGAAGTCAAAGACAAACTAAAACAAAATGCGACAAGTCTGAGCGGAGGGCAGCAGCAAAGACTTTGTATAGCTAGGGCGATAGCGGTAAGACCCGAGATTATTTTGATGGACGAGCCAACCTCGGCGCTTGACCCAATCTCAACGAGCGTGATAGAAGAGCTTATGCGTGAGCTAAGAGATGAATTTAGTATCGTAGTCGTAACTCATAATATGCAACAAGCTCAGCGTGTAGCAGACTATACGGCGTTTTTTCATCTTGGAGAACTAGTAGAATACAACAAAACAGACGAAATATTTAACTCTCCGCAAAAAGGTAAAACTAAAGACTATATAAAAGGACGATTCGGATGATGCGGGAGTAAAAATTTATATGTTTAATTTGCTTCTTGTGTCATTATAATAACTTATCTCGTGTGTGAAATAAAATTTAAGCGATATATCAGCAGGTTTTGTTTATAATGCGATTTACTATTTTGCGGACAGATGGGTGAGCGGCTGAAACCACACCCCTGCTAAGGGTGCAAGTCTTAATCGGGCTTCGAGGGTTCAAATCCCTCTCTGTCCGCCATGCATTATTTTTCCATATTTTTTCTCAATTCTTTTAAGTTATCTAAAGTGCCTAAAATACGATATTTTGGGTGTATTTTAGCTGCCTTTCGTTTATTTTCCATTTCAAAAATTTGATATAATTTCCTCTCAATACTGCGTCATTTGGTGCGTTAGTTATTAAATTTAACGGCTTGTAAAATGCGTTACCTATTAAAATACCGATATTATCGGGTTTTATAAGCCATTTTACTAACGCACTTTTTAATGCGGACTTATAAATACGGCTTTTGCTAATAACAAGAGGATGGCTATATGGAAATTTCAACCGAAAAACAGATTGAAAGCATAACGGTTGCTAGCGGCAAAAAAGAATTTAGCGTAAAAGGCGTTAAGGGGCTAAAACTCTTTTGTTATGCTACCGGCGGAAAGATATTTAAATTTAAATATCAGCTAGGTTCAAGCTATACCACAAAAACGCTTGGAGAGTGGATAAAGGCCGTTTACGGTATTAAACAAGCCCAAGACGATGCGATTGAGGTTTTAAAAAAGTTGCGCGACGGCGAAGAGATTGGTAAGACTAGCGTGCAGATAAAGAATTTCGGCGAGCTGTGGGCGATGTACAAGCAAGACGCTCTAAAGACGCAGAAATTTAAGACATTACAAGGCGAACTAAGCAGGTTTGAGTTTAATTTGCTTAGCGCTCTTAAAAATACCGATATGCAAATTATTAATATCCCATCCAAGGCCACTCCGCTATTTTTGGATGCGTTAAGATCCATTCAAACTACGGATAATCCAAAGAGCGATACGGTTAAAAAGCTGCTTGGTAGATTAAATCAAGTATTTGATTATGCGATCATAAAAGGTTTAATACAAGCAAATCCAACTCGCATCCTATCTGCAAATTTCTCTAAAAACTTTATCAAAGTGCAGTCCGAGCCAAGAAAAGCTATCGTTGATGTAGATAAATTTAAGATTTTACTAAGCGACATAAATGAATACTGGGGCGATATAAACGTAATTAACTGCCTAAAATGGACGATACTTTACGCTCTTCGTCCTTCAAACGCAAGACTTGCAAGATGGGAAGACGTCGACTTGATTAAAAAAGAGTGGGTTATAAATGGTGAATATATGAAGATGGGAGAAACTTTTATCTTGCCTTTAACGGATGAGGCGATAGAATTTTTGCAAACTCAAAAGATGTATAATCGCCAAAATTCAGGCTTTATATTTGAAGGCGTAAAGCATGGCGCGCCGATCAGTGATAACTCAATGCGAATGATGCTTAAAAAACTAGGATATGACGGAAAAATGGACGTTCACGGCTTTAGAAGCTCATTAAGAACGATACTTTCAGAGCTAAATTTTGAAGAGAAGCTTGGTTTTACCGAGGAAATTTTATCGCTTTGTATAGATCACAAACTGCGAAACATCATAAAGTCGGACGAAAGCTATCAAAGGGCTAAATTTGAAAAAGCAAAAAGAGAGGTGTTTGAGTATTGGCATAAGAGATTAAGGGAATGGGGGTTAAAATTCTAAACCACGCTATTTTGTAGTCTAAAATTTTATTCGCTCTTACTATCATCGCTTTTATTTTAATTATTGCCCGAACTAATCAACCATAATATAGACAAAATTCATAACACCTCGAATCGCTCATTAAAATTTCCGAATCCAAAAACATCATGTCATAATTGCACTCATAGAGATAAAAAGTATATTTTTCCGGGCGAGCATACTCCTTGTGGCTACAAATAGCTACGCATTTTACCACTCGGAGAGCTCGTAAGGGTGGCTTGCAGCCCGCCCTTAACCCCCTGCTAAAAATATTTTTTGTTTTAAAATCGAGTCTTACAGGAGCGTTGATGCAAAAAAATATTAAGCCAAAAAAGAAGAGGCAGAAAGTAAAAATAATAACCAAGCGTTTGCGTATTAGTCAGAGCGAGTGGGATATTATTGCGGCAAAGATGGCTAAAGTCGGTCTAAAATTCTCTCAGTTCGCACTTGCTTGCATGTTATCAAGACCTATGACTAAAAATCCGATAACAAAGGAGCTTGTGCTTGAACTATCTTATCAAAGCAACAACTTAAATCAAATGGTAAAGAGATTAAATTCGGGTGAAAGTCTTGATAAGGTGTGCTTATCTATTATTTCAAAAACCAATGAAACGCTTGAAAGGATTTATGATGTTTTATCATTAAAGAGCGGTCAAAAATGCTAGTTAAATTTCTTCCGGCTTGGGATGGCGGCGGATTAGGCAGTGTGAACTATTTGCTAAACGAGCGAACTGAAAACAATACCGCAAGGGTTATCAAGGGTAGCAAGTCCCAAACAAGAGCTGTAATTGAGCAGATTAAATTTAAACATAAAACTTGCTTTGGCGTACTGAGCTTTGCCGAGAAGGCTTATGAAATTTCAGAGCAAGCCAAATTAGAAATAATAGATGAATTTGAAAGAGCCTTGTTTGGTGATTTTATGAGGGGCCGGGTAAATTGTCTTTGGGTTGAACACTCTGATAAAAACGGTAGGCTGGAGTTAAATGTGCTTATTCCAAAAATAGATCTTGTAACGGGCAAGTCATATAATCCATATTACTCAGAGCATGATCAATACCGCATAGACCTTATAAAAAGGATAATAAACAACACCTATCGATTGCAAAGCCCAGATGACCCGACTAGAGAGCAAACTATCAAGACTAGTAAGAAAAATTTAGAGTATTATCAAAATTTAGAACAGGTTGATAAAAAGCTGCATGAGCTTGTAAAAAATGGATTTATTCAAAGTAGAGACCATATGATAGAGCTTTTAGACAGAAGCGGGATTGAAGTCACAAGGGCTTCAAAAAATAGTATTTCGATTAAGCTACCAAACCAAAAAGTAAAAAATAGATTATCAGGAGGAATATATAGTGAATCTTTCAAATGCATTAGCGATCTTAGAGGGCTCGGTGAGGAGTCAGTCAGAAGAATTAAAGCATACCATAGTAGAGATACACAAGCAGAGTGTGAAAGATATAGAAAAGAGCTTGAGCGAATCATTGCAAAAAGAGATAAATTTAATAAAAAGAAATTTGCAAGAACAAATGCAAGAGATGATATCTATAAACAAAAAGAGCAAAGTTTGGAACATAATCTTAATCTTGATTATATTATTAATGACGGGGTTGATAGCGGGATACTTAATCAGCCAGAAATTTATTACGAAGCCACAAATAAAACAAGCCAGAGTAGAGCTGATAGAACAGCTTCAAACGTTACTGAACCAAAAGGAGCAGCAGATAGAGCAGATGAGAGCGTGGCAGATACCAAGCCGGTGGAGACACTCTCAGCCGTCAAACGATCAAATGAGCTACTATATGGCGATACCGATAGAGACGGATATACAAAAACAGAACAACAAATATTACATACATATAAGGACGGAGTAGATGACGATATTAGAAGAGGAATTATTAAAAGAAAACGAGAGCTTAGTGACGATAATCAAACAAGAGAGGGTGAGGCACGAGAGCGATATGAACGATTTATTAAACAACAACAAGGAATTAATCCAAGAACTCAATTTCCAGAGAACCGAGAACAAGAGATTATTGGGAATTTTGAGTCAGATATCAAACAAATACAAAGAGAACTTCAAGAAGCTGAAAGAAATTTACAAGAACGAATTGGCGAATTTAAAGAGCGATTTAAACAAAGAGTTAGAGGCATTAGAGAGCAGATTGGACGAATTGCAGATAAATTTAGGGCAAATTTAAAGGATATAACAGATATGCGGCAATAAGACATATCTCGTTAATCTAAATTTCCAGAAATATGGATAGATCGGTTTCACCTATCCGTATTTTTTGCCTCCTTAGTCGTTGCATATTCATGCTCTTCAAGCCATGTATATATAGCTTCTTTTCTATATGCTATATTGCGCCCAAGCTTTACAAATGGGAGTTTTGGTCCTTTGCTGTTTGCTATACGCCACTTTGCCAATGTATTTTTTTGAACCCCGAACATATCGGCAACCTCTTGTTCGGAGAAAAAATAGATATTTGCATTCATATTTTCCCTCGTCATTTAAAATATTAACGCAATTTTATCGTTTTTGTTTTTTAATACAAAGCCGGATGTCTTTGAAAATGGGGTTATGAAAAAATTGAGCATAAAATACATTATGAGAAGATAGAAAATAAAACAAGGTGTATTCAAGATGAAATTCCTTTTGAAATACCTGATAGTTGGGCTTGGGTGAGATTGGGGAGTGTTATTATGCTTATATCTGGGCAAGATTTGACACCAGAAAAATACTCAAAAGTCAAAAGCGGTATTCCATATATTACCGGCGCAAGCAATCTAGAAGGTGAAGAGGTTATTTTTAATAGATGGACGACCAAGCCAGTCTCAATAGCCAATAGTGGAGATTTGTTGCTTACTTGTAAGGGTACTGTTGGGAAAATTGCTTTTTTAAAACATAAAGAAGCTCATATTGCAAGACAAATTATGGCTATCAGAGCAATAAGCAATCTAGCTTTACACTATGTAAAAGCTTTTTTAATAATTTCTATGCAAAAAATTAAATCAGATGCAAAAAGTATGATACCTGGAATATCACGTGAAGTTTTGCTATCCATCCTCATCCCTCTTCCGCCGCTAGCGGAACAACAAAGAATAGTAGATAAACTTGAGAGATTATTGCCTTCTGTTGAAAGGTACAAGCAAGATAAGGAAAAGCTAGATGAACTAAATTTAAAGTTTCCTTCTCGTTTAAAAAAATCAATTATTGATTATGCTATTAAAGGTAAATTGGTAAAACAAGATAAAAAAGACGAGAGTGTAGAAATTTTACTTCAAAAGATAAAAAAACAAAAAGACAAACTTATAAAAGAAAAGAAAATAAAGCCATTTAAATTTAATTCTACTATTTTTAAACACTCCGATAATTCCCATTATGAGAAGATAGGTAATAAAACTCGTATAATCCAAGATGAAATTCCTTTTGAGATACCAGATAGTTGGGCTTGGGTGAGGTTGGGGGATGTGGCGGAAATTTATACAGGTGACAGCATAAACCAAGATCAAAAGCTTAGAAAATATACAAATTTAAAGGACGGCAGATATTATATTGCCACAAAAGATGTCGGATTTAACGGGACGATAGATTATGAGAATGGAGTTAAAATCCCACAAAATGAGACAAAATTTAAAGCCGCCCCCAAAGATAGCATCTTACTTTGCATAGAGGGCGGAAGCGCGGGCAAAAAGATAGGCTATCTTGAAAGCGAAGTATGCTTTGGCAATAAATTATGCTGCTTTACTCCATTTATTTTGCACTCAAAATTTATATTTTATTATCTGCAAAGCTCTTGTTTTTTGGATTTTTTCAGACAAGGCACGACAGGAATAATCACAGGCGTAAATCTAAGTCAGCTAAAAACTATACTCATACCACTACCGCCCCTGTCAGAACAACGCCGCATAGTCGCCAAAATCGAAGAGATTTTAAATTTAGAAACTTAGACTATGGGCATACGCTTAGCGCGCATGCCCTACCAATCTATAACACTATCTACAATTTGGCGTTGTTCTGTCGCCGTCTTTCGCAGATAAATTCTAGTAGTTTCGATATTTTCGTGCCCCATAAGATCGGCTAAAAATGCAATATCATTAAATTTAGCTAAAAATCTTTTTGCAAAAAGATGCCTAAACGAGTGTGGATAGACTACTTTTTCATCAAGTCCGTAAATTTTAGCAAATTTCTTCAGCTCACCAGCTATGCCTCTTGGCGTGATAGGTTTATTAAAGCGGTTTAAAAATATAAATCCGCTTTTTATCTTGTAGGCTTCTAACCATGATAAAGTTGCACTTTGTAGAGATGTTAGGATATAAATTCGTCTTAATTTTCCGCCTTTTGAGTATAGATCAAGATAACCGAGCTTGACGTGCTCTGCTTTAAATTTTACTAGCTCACTCACTCTTGCGCCAGTTGCCGCCAAAAATCGTATTACAAAATACCATTTTTGCTCATTATTCGTGAGCAAAGCGCCTTTGAAGTACTCATAATCGGCTTCGCTAATGACATTTTCTAAAAATGATTTTTGCTGTACTTTGACAAACTTTAACCTAAAGCCACGCCTTTTAATGCTTTCAAGATAGCAATTTATTGCTCGAAGTCGTAAATTTACGGTTTTTGGGCGATAATTTTCTATAAGCCAAAGTTTATAGGCTTTTAAATTTCGCACGGAAAAGCCATCAAATTTAACTAAGTATTGCTTTAACGTGCAAACATATGAAGAGATAGTATTCTCCGACAAATTTTGATTCTTAAGATAGTTTTGAAATTGTGTAATCATAGTAAAGTCTCCTTCGCTATGATTATAAATTTAAGATTTTAGAATTTGTAGAATTTGCTCGATTTTGGTCACTATTCGCTCTTGTTCTGCTAGAGGCGGGAGTGGAATTAAAGTATTTTTTAAAATTTCCAAATTTATATTCTTCTGTGTCGTTTTATTTGCTGACTTCAGCAATCTATTTTTGCTTATATATAAGGCATACATAAGGTAACGGTTTGAAATTTTATATGGTTGCATAGCTACAATAGCTTGATTTGTAGCCATTTCACAGCCCAAAATCCCAACTCTGCCAATGGTCGCATAAATTGAAATTACAACAGAGCCTGTTTTTATAAGCTTGGCCGATGAGTTTTCTAAACCTAAATTTGTGATTTTATCTTTTGTTTGACTTATCAAATCAAAATTAGAATAATCACTGATGGTGAGCCACTTTATATCTCCCTTCCAATAACCACTCTCACTTTTAGTCGGCGTTCCACCCATAAAAAAATCACAAACATCCCCCAACCTCACCCAAGCCCAACTATCTGGTATCTCAAAAGGAATTTCATCTTGGATTATACGAGTTTTATTACCTATCTTCTCATAATGGGAATTATCGGAGTGTTTAAAAATAGTAGAATTAAATTTAAATGGCTTTATTTTCTTTTCTTTTATAAGTTTGTCTTTTTGTTTTTTTATCTTTTGAAGTAAAATTTCTACACTCTCGTCTTTTTTATCTTGTTTTACCAATTTACCTTTAATAGCATAATCAATAATTGATTTTTTTAAACGAGAAGGAAACTTTAAATTTAGTTCATCTAGCTTTTCCTTATCTTGCTTGTACCTTTCAACAGAAGGCAATAATCTCTCAAGTTTATCTACTATTCTTTGTTGTTCCGCTAGCGGCGGAAGAGGGATGAGGATGGATAGCAAAACTTCACGTGATATTCCAGGTATCATACTTTTTGCATCTGATTTAATTTTTTGCATAGAAATTATTAAAAAAGCTTTTACATAGTGTAAAGCTAGATTGCTTATTGCTCTGATAGCCATAATTTGTCTTGCAATATGAGCTTCTTTATGTTTTAAAAAAGCAATTTTCCCAACAGTACCCTTACAAGTAAGCAACAAATCTCCACTATTGGCTATTGAGACTGGCTTGGTCGTCCATCTATTAAAAATAACCTCTTCACCTTCTAGATTGCTTGCGCCGGTAATATATGGAATACCGCTTTTGACTTTTGAGTATTTTTCTGGTGTCAAATCTTGCCCAGATATAAGCATAATAACACTCCCCAATCTCACCCAAGCCCAACTATCAGGTATTTCAAAAGGAATTTCATCTTGAATACACCTTGTTTTATTTTCTATCTTCTCATAATGTATTTTATCCGCGTCTTTAAATATGGTGCTTTCAAATTTAGAAGGTTTGATCTTTTTTTCTTTTATAAGACTTGCCTTCTCTTTTGCTATGCGTTCAATTAGCTTACTGGCAGGCTCATCGGCGGGATCTTGCGGTACAAGCTTGCCGCTTATAGCTAGATTTAATATAGAGTTTTTAAGCTGCGTAGCAGTCATACTATGCCTTTTGTAAAATTTCATAAATTTGTGATATAGTGGTATCAATGCTTGCGTTTAGTTGTGCACGTTCGTCTTGATACTTTGCTATTAGCTCAAACGGATTTAAAACCTCTTCGCTCTCTTGAGGAAAGCCGCATAGATCAAGGTTAAAGTTTTGTTCTTTTAATTCATTAAAAGTATAATTTTTTGCTTTGTCAAAGCCATTTTCATTTATCTGCTCTCTGTTGTGCCACCATGAAACGACGGGCTCAAAATGTTCTATTTTCATCGGCTTTGTCTTACTGAAATTTTTATAATTTTGTGGCATATCAAGGCGGTAAAACCAAGTATTTTTAGTAGGTTCGCCCGCCGTAAAGAATAAAATATTTGTCGTTATCGATGTATAAGGTGCAAAGACGGAGTGTGGTAGGCGGATAACGGTGTGCAAGTTAAATTCGCTTAAAAGTTTTGATTTTATTGCTACTTTAGCGTTATCTGTGCCAAATAAAAATCCATCGGGTAATATAACTGCCGCACGCCCCGCACGTTTTAGGCGCGCCATTATTACATTCATAAAAAGATCCGCCGTTTCAGAGCTTCTAAGCTCTACAGGGAAGTTGTTTTTGATATTTTCTTTTTCACTACCGCCGTAAGGAGGATTCATCAAAATAACATCAAATTTATCGGCTTGCTTGTATTCTGAGATATTTTTAGTTAGCGAATTATCATGATAAATTTCAGGATTATCTATGTCATGGAGTAAAAGATTAGTCGCGCAGAGTAGAAACGGTAATGCCTTTTTCTCTATCCCATAGATACAACTTTGATAAATTTCCCTATCTTTTGTAGTTTTTACTTGTGAGTCAAGTTCCTTTAGCGCCGAGATGAGAAATCCGCCCGTGCCACAAGCAAAATCGGCTATTTTTTCGCCAAGCTTCACACTTATCATCTTGGCCATAAAGTCGGTAACCGCACGCGGGGTATAAAACTCTCCAGCATTTCCTGCGCTTTGTAGGCTTTTTAGTATAGTTTCATAAATTTCACCAAATGCATGACGCTCTTTGAAGCCGTTTAAATTCAACTCATTTATGGTATTTATCACTTGACGAAGCAAAATACCGTCTTTCATGTAGTTATTATTGTCTTCAAAGGCTTTTTTGATTATAGTCTGAGATATCAGAGTTTTAGGCGTGATGGCAATATTTTTTAAAGACGGAAAAAGTTCATTATTTACGAAATTTAAAAGTGCATCGCCTGTGAGAGCCTTGCCATCCTTGTGATCTATCGCCCAGTTTTTGTAACGTAAATTTTCAGGTAAAATCGAGCGATAATTATCATCATGAATTTCCCAATCTTTCTCTTTTGTGTCATAAATTTTTAAAAATAAAATCCACGTGATTTGCTCGATCCGCTGTGCATCGCCGTTTATACCTGCGTCGTTTCGCATTATATCTTGAAGTCGTTTTATTATATTTGTTAGGCTCATTTTTATCCTTATGCTGCGTAAATTTCGTATTCTAGCTCTTTAATTGCTTTTAAATAGCTATCTTTGCCGCCAAAAATATCTATTATTTCACTCACCCCACCGTAGTTTCTAAATGGATCATTTTCTAGAATTTTTGTATTTTCTATCTCTCCTATACCGCTGTTGGCATATTTTTCAAGCAATATAGTCAAAATTTCTCTTGCCTTATTTTGGTATTTGCTTAAAAAATCTTGCTTTTTGACATTCTCTACACGCTCGCGTCTAGTGCGAGGCGGTGCATCAAAGGCTATATGGCAAATTAGGTCAAATTCATCCATTTCTTTAAATTTTTGTTGATTTTTTAATTCATCAATCAAAATACCTTTATTTAAAAGCTCGTTTATAACGGCATTTTTACGATCATTTTTATTCCAATAGTTTATAAATTTTTCCAAGCTTTCAAATTCTTGCTTTGTGTTTTGCTTTGAAAAATCAGTCAAATTTATGGTTATGAGTTTGCCGTTTTCATCAAAAATTTGCACCTGCTCGTTTATTATCGTAGCTTCAACGCCTTTTATTATGACTTTCTTGATCGGTTCTTTTGGCGTGTCGTTTTTAGGCTCTTTTGGTTTTTCAAATGCAGGCAAATTTTCTTTTGGCCTTATATCTTGTTCGTTGACTGGATTACCGTCAAATTCTGCCTTAGCAAATAGCCTACTAACGCCTCTAAAATCCAAAATCGTAAAATGCGTCTTGCCGACATCCTCTCTAAGCCTAGTACCCCGACCAATTATCTGCCTAAATTCGGTAATGGATCCAATATTGCTATCAATGGCTATCACTTTGCAAGTTTTGCAATCAACACCGGTTGTCAAAAGTTTTGACGTTACGGCTATTACGGGATAGATCGTATCTATGTCTATAAATTTTTCAAGGCTAGCTGGCGTAGTAGTAATGTCGCCTGTCATTTGCACGATGTAGTCTGCATTTTGTGCTACCAAATCGGAATTTTCATTTCGCAAAGCTTCACACATACGTCCTGCATGCTCGATATCAACGCAAAAAACAATCGTTTTTGCAAATCTATCATTTTGCTTTAAAAACTCCGTTATACGCTTGGCGACAAGCTCTGTGCGTTTAGTCAAAACGATATTTCTATCGTAATCTTTGATATTATAAACCCTATCTTCTATCTCATTTCCGTACTCGTCAAAAATTTCTTTTGGTAATCTAAGCTCAAAGAGATCGACGTCTATGCCAATGCGTACAACTCTAAATGGCGCTAAAAAGCCATCATCTATACCTTGATTTAGGCTATAAGTGTAGATTGGTTCACCAAAATATGAGATATTTGACACTTCTTTATCCTCTTTAGGCGTAGCAGTCATACCAATATGTGTGGCCGAGTTAAAATACTCCAAAATTTTACGCCACTGAGAGTCTTCTTTGGCAGAGCCGCGATGACACTCGTCAATAACTATAAGATCGAAAAAATCGGGGCTAAATTCACGAAACGGCTCGCTCTCGTCGTCTCCTACTAGCTGCTGATAAAGCGATAGATAAATTTCATACGCACTATCTAAATGTCTATTTTCCACTTTTGTCATTTTGTTACCAAAAGGCACAAAATCGCCATCTCTGCTTTGATCTACCAAGATATTCCTATCGGCTAAAAATAAAATTTTCTTTTTTGCGCCTGATTTATAGAGCCTATGTATGATCTGAAAAGCCACATATGTTTTGCCGGTGCCTGTTGCCATAACCAGCATCAAGCGATTTTTGCCGGTGGCTACCGCCTCTACGGCACGGTTAATTGCTACTTGCTGGTAGTATCTAGGGCTCTTGCTTCCTTGCGCATAAAAATATGGTTCTTGAATAATTTCTAGCTCTTTTTGCGATAAGTTTTTATATCCCAAATAGCGTTGCCAAAGACAAGAGGGGCTTGGAAATTCATCAAGGCTAATCTGCCTTTGTGTGCCATTTATTAAGTCAAGCTCTATAAAACCGCTTCCGTTGGAGCTATAAGCAAATGGCACATCAAGCATTTGAGCATAGTTTTTGGCTTGCTCTATGCCGTCTCTTATATTATGCGTTTCGTCTTTTGCTTCTATGATAGCAAGGGGTAAATTTGGTTTATAGCTTAGTAGATAATCAGCTTTTTTAAACTCGCTACGCTTTATATGATTTTGTTTTAAATTTATCCTGCCATCAGTGATTTTATACTCCATGGAAATTTGGGTGTTTCTATCCCAGCCCATCTTCTCAATCGCAGGCGTTATAAACCTAAGTTTTATCTCTTCTTCTGTCATACAAGCCTCCTCTAACTGAGTTATAGTTATAATTATAAGAAGTTAAATTCTGCAATTATATCAAAAGTTAAGTATATTTAATGGCTTGTGCTCTATCGTAATTGCAGATATTATAAATAATAAATACACAAGCTATACAGATTTAATAACACAATTGGACTCATAATCATAATTTTAATAAGTATCCATAATAAGTAGAGAATGTAATCTGTATATACCTTATGTTAATGTTGCTTTTTAGAACTTATGCTATAATTGTTAGAAATAAAGGAGAGCGTATGAATAGGCAAAATTTAACCATATCATTGCAAAACGTTTCAGTTGATAAAGTAAACTTAATAGAAACTCTACTAAAAAGTGTGGCTAAAACCATGGATTTTAAAGTTGTAAAAGTTATAAAAGATCCATCTCTTGATAACGTAAATAATGGACTAAATGAGCTTTTGTCAATCTCGGGCATAGTAAAAGACATAATCATCTCAGATACCGACATAAAAGAGGCTAGAGCTAGAAGATATGAGTAAGATTTATCTTGATGCCAATATCATAATCGACCTAATACTAGAAAGCAGAGAGTTTCATAACGAGATATTTAACCTACTAAAAGAGCATATATCAAATAACGGAATTATAGCAACAAGTAATCTAAATTTAAATACTATATTTTTTATAGTTGCAGATAGAGCTAAGAGATATGAAGCAGCAAAAAGCTTTCTAAAAACCGTAATAAACAGCAAATCATGGGAAATTTATGATATCAATCTTGATGATATTAGGCTTGCGGTCGATATGATGGATGAAAATGACGGAGCTGACTTTGAGGACTTGCAACAGTATATAGCTGCTAAAAATAGCGGTTGTGATCTTATCATAACCAATGATAAGGATTTTTTAAATTTTGATATCAAGGTTAAACGAACAAATCCAAATATAAAATAATGTACCGGATAAAAAAGTGCGTTACTTTCTGCGTTAGTAAAAATTTAAATAGCTTAGAAGTATCCGTAAATAAATGCTTTATAATTAAAACATGAATCCCTCTCTGTCCGCCACTACTTATTTATGTCTCTGTAAGCTACGCCTTAGACACTTCAACCTTAATGCATAATAAAATAACATACTTACATAAATAAAAGTAATTTAAATTTATTGTTTGATTAAAAATTTTAGATATTTAAAATCAGACGAGAAGATCTCTCGCCTGATTGATAA
Source organism: Campylobacter sp. RM6914 (assembly GCF_004803835.1). Classification (NCBI taxonomy): domain Bacteria; kingdom Pseudomonadati; phylum Campylobacterota; class Epsilonproteobacteria; order Campylobacterales; family Campylobacteraceae; genus Campylobacter; species Campylobacter californiensis. The sequence goes on from NZ_CP012545.1 coordinate 1,434,849, forward strand.
ATTAGAAGTCTGTTTTGATGTCAGTGTCTATCTGAATGTAGATAGTCTCGCCTGCATGATCACCCGAAGTAACCTTACTTTCATAAAGCTCATATCCCTCTTCGGCTTTATAGTCGGTTGATTTTTCCCATTTGCCAGTTACCGTATCATTACTATCGCCGTCTATTTTTAATATAGTATCGATACTATCGGTCATATCTAGCACATCATCGGCGGATAGGTTAAGCAAGCCTACACTATTATCCCCTTTTCCAAGATCTAGTCTGTTGATATGCTCCATCCTTGCATCTAGGCTGCTAGCATCAGACATCTCGGTTCTTCCAAACCAGTAATTATTAACAGTATAGTTTTGAGTTAAATTATCGAAATTTATAGTTTCGCCAACTTTAACAGTATCATATGTATCTTCACTACCTATATGTTTATCATAATCATAATGCGCAAAGCCATATCTGCTAGAACCAGCTTGTCCATCCTTGCTTATACTATAGCCTTTAAACGTGTCTATGGTATTATCAAAAGTTTCTGTTATACCTATAGTGCTTGGTCCTGTCGGCACACTTGGAGCTACTGGGGTTTCCGGTATAGCAGGATTTACAAACGTAGAAGAAGATGTTTGAGTTACACTATCACCATCCGCATCAGTTATAGTAAATTTAATATCAATAGTCTCGCCTTCTTTACTATTAGCCACATTCTCATCAGCAGTGTAGTCATAAGTGCCCTTTGCAAGATCCACAACTAGCTTACTACCTGTATCTCTTACTACCTCAACTTTGGCTATCACATCTCCGTCACTGTTTATCTCGCACGCTTCGCCGTTTATAGTCTTGGCAGCGATATCATATATGTAAGTTTTACCATCTATTTCGACACTAATAGTACCATTTTCATCAGCACCGAGGTCAAAACCGACTTCTCCATTGGCTTTTGTAACAAAGTTAACGTTTTCAGCTGTTTTAGCCTCAAATTTTAACTTGCTAAATTCCTGTGCATCTGTATTTTCACCGGTTATGCCGTTATAAGAGATAGAATTTAAGCTTGAGAGATTTACGTCTTCGCCTAGTTTATAAGACTCGGCTATTATGCCATTTTTCGTTAAAAACTCCCTCCAAATGCTCTCTTCCGCCTTGCTAATACCGTGGTCGGTAGTAACCTCGGAAGTTATCTCGATGTTGCCATTTCTATAAAATCTTGTTCCGGTGCTATTTGTAGTGATATATCCTGAGCTACCGCTGTTGGTAAATCTATTACCTGTTCCAAAATTCCAAATTTTACCATCGTATAAAATAGACGCAGTGTTGCTTAAAGATGTGCTACTTGCGTCAGATACGGTAGCATCGCCATCAGATACAAAGTGGATCCTATTTTCTACGCCTTTTTCCGTAAATTTACCATTTTTATCAAACGTCTCCATGGTTTTAGCAAGTGCGGCATCATAATTTGTGCCAGATAGCAAAGAGCTTTCTAAAGAGTAAGTAAATGCCTCTTTTCCGTTTACAGTTCTATGTGCATAGTATCTTGCTATCATGGCTTTCGCGTCGTTTATACTCATCCAAGTATCGCCATGAGAATTTGTTAGCGTGGCTGCCTTACCTGAAAATGCCACAAGGCTTACTTTAACGTTCTCTTCACCTTTTGTGCCGTAGTCATTAAGTAACGCCATAAGACCCTTATATGCCGCATCAACTCTCATGGTCTTATCTGTAGCACTAACTTGATCAAACATACTTATAGAAAAGTCAAGCACCAATGTAACGTTTGATTTTGGATTTGCGATGGTTATGTCCATGGTGTTATTTGTTGGATTGTATGACGTTGGCGTACTATCGTTAATCGTTACGTTTATGTCTATACTTGCGTTACTACCAACCATATTTACAGCCTCTACCGTCACACCTTTTGTTGTTGTTGAGTCTAATAAGTTACCCTCACCATCTTTGTGAAATACCGGTTTTAGTAAGCTTGTTGAAATTTGACCGTTATTGTCGACACTTAGCTCTATTACGGTTGCACCGCCTTGGCTTGCTTCTTTACCTACCAACTTGCCATCTTCATTAAACCACAATACCTTGGTGTCGGCATTTGTTAGTAATCCGCTATCTGTGCCGTCTTGTGTAGTAAATGTAAATGACGTTACGGCCGATGAGCTTTCTGTCTTTATGGCATCAGCACTACTTGCTCCGCCCTTTATATCATATTCAGAAACTGTTAAGGTGATATCACTATCTATAAATTTAATACTGTTGTCTACGGTTATACTAGAAGAAACTTCGCTAGATTGATTTCCTGCGATATCTTTTATAAAGGCACTTATGCTGGTATTTTTGCTCTCCATTACTTCAACAGGTATTTTTATAGAACCGTCTTTAACCTCTATGGTGCGCCCGTCGTCAAGCTGGGCAGTAGAGCCGTTTTGAGATAGTATGCTTACAGTTTTTGTTTCGCCGCTTGGATTTGTGATAGTAACAACAACCGTATTTGTCGCACTCACATCACTTGGTAACGTAATGGTTGCGGTCGTTTCGTTTGCCTTGCCATCTTTGGCGTTTTCTTCGTTGTTTAAAACACCGTCTTTCTTGGTATCTTCATCCCATGAAATGATCGGATCATTTGGTTTAGTGTTATCGGTGAAATTTAAAGATGTGGCACTATTATTATCTGTGCTAGTATTACCAGCTTTATCTGTTACGCTAGCTGTTACATTAGTATTTGGCTGAACATCTGTAGTATCTATAGATATATTAAACTTACCCTCACTATCTGTAGTAACTGTGCCTATTACCTTATCTGCTACACTAATAGTTACGTTAGTGTTTGGCTGATTAGTGCTTCCGCTTAGCTCTACCCTATCGGCTATACCATCAGCCTCACTATTAGTATCTGTAATAATAGGTGTATTTAGAGTTATCTCTGGTTTAGTGTTATCGGTGAAATTTAAAGATGTGGCACTATTATTATCTGTGCTAGTATTACCAGCTTTATCTGTTACGCTAGCTGTTACATTAGTATTTGGCTGAACATCTGTAGTATCTATAGATATATTAAACTTACCCTCACTATCTGTAGTAACTGTGCCTATTACCTTATCTGCTACACTAATAGTTACGTTAGTGTTTGGCTGATTAGTGCTTCCGCTTAGCTCTACCCTATCGGCTATACCATCAGCCTCACTATTAGTATCTGTAATAATAGGTGTATTTAGAGTTATCTCTGGTTTAGTGTTATCGGTGAAATTTAAAGATGTGGCACTATTATTATCTGTGCTAGTATTACCAGCTTTATCTGTTACGCTAGCTGTTACATTAGTATTTGGCTGAACATCTGTAGTATCTATAGATATATTAAACTTACCCTCACTATCTGTAGTAACTGTGCCTATTACCTTATCTGCTACACTAATAGTTACGTTAGTGTTTGGCTGATTAGTGCTTCCGCTTAGCTCTACCCTATCGGCTATACCATCAGCCTCACTATTAGTATCTGTAATAATAGGTGTATTTAGAGTTATCTCTGGTTTAGTGTTATCGGTGAAATTTAAAGATGTGGCACTATTATTATCTGTGCTAGTATTACCAGCTTTATCTGTTACGCTAGCTGTTACATTAGTATTTGGCTGAACATCTGTAGTATCTATAGATATATTAAACTTACCCTCACTATCTGTAGTAACTGTGCCTATTACCTTATCTGCTACACTAATAGTTACGTTAGTGTTTGGCTGATTAGTGCTTCCGCTTAGCTCTACCCTATCGGCTATACCATCAGCCTCACTATTAGTATCTGTAATAATAGGTGTATTTAGAGTTATCTCTGGTTTAGTGTTATCGGTGAAATTTAAAGATGTGGCACTATTATTATCTGTGCTAGTATTACCAGCTTTATCTGTTACGCTAGCTGTTACATTAGTATTTGGCTGAACATCTGTAGTATCTATAGATATATTAAACTTACCCTCACTATCTGTAGTAACTGTGCCTATTACCTTATCTGCTACACTAATAGTTACGTTAGTGTTTGGCTGATTAGTGCTTCCGCTTAGCTCTACCCTATCGGCTATACCATCAGCCTCACTATTAGTATCTGTAATAATAGGTGTATTTAGAGTTATCTCTGGTTTAGTGTTATCGGTGAAATTTAAAGATGTGGCACTATTATTATCTGTGCTAGTATTACCAGCTTTATCTGTTACGCTAGCTGTTACATTAGTATTTGGCTGAACATCTGTAGTATCTATAGATATATTAAACTTACCCTCACTATCTGTAGTAACTGTGCCTATTACCTTATCTGCTACACTAATAGTTACGTTAGTGTTTGGCTGATTAGTGCTTCCGCTTAGCTCTACCCTATCGGCTATACCATCAGCCTCACTATTAGTATCTGTAATAATAGGTGTATTTAGAGTTATCTCTGGTTTAGTGTTATCGGTGAAATTTAAAGATGTGGCACTATTATTATCTGTGCTAGTATTACCAGCTTTATCTGTTACGCTAGCTGTTACATTAGTATTTGGCTGAACATCTGTAGTATCTATAGATATATTAAACTTACCCTCACTATCTGTAGTAACTGTGCCTATTACCTTATCTGCTACACTAATAGTTACGTTAGTGTTTGGCTGATTAGTGCTTCCGCTTAGCTCTACCCTATCGGCTATACCATCAGCCTCACTATTAGTATCTGTAATAATAGGTGTATTTAGAGTTATCTCTGGTTTAGTGTTATCGGTGAAATTTAAAGATGTGGCACTATTATTATCTGTGCTAGTATTACCAGCTTTATCTGTTACGCTAGCTGTTACATTAGTATTTGGCTGAACATCTGTAGTATCTATAGATATATTAAACTTACCCTCACTATCTGTAGTAACTGTGCCTATTACCTTATCTGCTACACTAATAGTTACGTTAGTGTTTGGCTGATTAGTGCTTCCGCTTAGCTCTACCCTATCGGCTATACCATCAGCCTCACTATTAGTATCTGTAATAATAGGTGTATTTAGAGTTATCTCTGGTTTAGTGTTATCGGTGAAATTTAAAGATGTGGCACTATTATTATCTGTGCTAGTATTACCAGCTTTATCTGTTACGCTAGCTGTTACATTAGTATTTGGCTGAACATCTGTAGTATCTATAGATATATTAAACTTACCCTCACTATCTGTAGTAACTGTGCCTATTACCTTATCTGCTACACTAATAGTTACGTTAGTGTTTGGCTGATTAGTGCTTCCGCTTAGCTCTACCCTATCGGCTATACCATCAGCCTCACTATTAGTATCTGTAATAATAGGTGTATTTAGAGTTATCTCTGGTTTAGTGTTATCGGTGAAATTTAAAGATGTGGCACTATTATTATCTGTGCTAGTATTACCAGCTTTATCTGTTACGCTAGCTGTTACATTAGTATTTGGCTGAACATCTGTAGTATCTATAGATATATTAAACTTACCCTCACTATCTGTAGTAACTGTGCCTATTACCTTATCTGCTACACTAATAGTTACGTTAGTGTTTGGCTGATTAGTGCTTCCGCTTAGCTCTACCCTATCGGCTATACCATCAGCCTCACTATTAGTATCTGTAATAATAGGTGTATTTAGAGTTATCTCTGGTTTAGTGTTATCGGTGAAATTTAAAGATGTGGCACTATTATTATCTGTGCTAGTATTACCAGCTTTATCTGTTACGCTAGCTGTTACATTAGTATTTGGCTGAACATCTGTAGTATCTATAGATATATTAAACTTACCCTCACTATCTGTAGTAACTGTGCCTATTACCTTATCTGCTACACTAATAGTTACGTTAGTGTTTGGCTGATTAGTGCTTCCGCTTAGCTCTACCCTATCGGCTATACCATCAGCCTCACTATTAGTATCTGTAATAATAGGTGTATTTAGAGTTATCTCTGGTTTAGTGTTATCGGTGAAATTTAAAGATGTGGCACTATTATTATCTGTGCTAGTATTACCAGCTTTATCTGTTACGCTAGCTGTTACATTAGTATTTGGCTGAACATCTGTAGTATCTATAGATATATTAAACTTACCCTCACTATCTGTAGTAACTGTGCCTATTACCTTATCTGCTACACTAATAGTTACGTTAGTGTTTGGCTGATTAGTGCTTCCGCTTAGCTCTACCCTATCGGCTATACCATCAGCCTCACTATTAGTATCTGTAATAATAGGTGTATTTAGAGTTATCTCTGGTTTAGTGTTATCGGTGAAATTTAAAGATGTGGCACTATTATTATCTGTGCTAGTATTACCAGCTTTATCTGTTACGCTAGCTGTTACATTAGTATTTGGCTGAACATCTGTAGTATCTATAGATATATTAAACTTACCCTCACTATCTGTAGTAACTGTGCCTATTACCTTATCTGCTACACTAATAGTTACGTTAGTGTTTGGCTGATTAGTGCTTCCGCTTAGCTCTACCCTATCGGCTATACCATCAGCCTCACTATTAGTATCTGTAATAATAGGTGTATTTAGAGTTATCTCTGGTTTAGTGTTATCGGTGAAATTTAAAGATGTGGCACTATTATTATCTGTGCTAGTATTACCAGCTTTATCTGTTACGCTAGCTGTTACATTAGTATTTGGCTGAACATCTGTAGTATCTATAGATATATTAAACTTACCCTCACTATCTGTAGTAACTGTGCCTATTACCTTATCTGCTACACTAATAGTTACGTTAGTGTTTGGCTGATTAGTGCTTCCGCTTAGCTCTACCCTATCGGCTATACCATCAGCCTCACTATTAGTATCTGTAATAATAGGTGTATTTAGAGTTATCTCTGGTTTAGTGTTATCGGTGAAATTTAAAGATGTGGCACTATTATTATCTGTGCTAGTATTACCAGCTTTATCTGTTACGCTAGCTGTTACATTAGTATTTGGCTGAACATCTGTAGTATCTATAGATATATTAAACTTACCCTCACTATCTGTAGTAACTGTGCCTATTACCTTATCTGCTACACTAATAGTTACGTTAGTGTTTGGCTGATTAGTGCTTCCGCTTAGCTCTACCCTATCGGCTATACCATCAGCCTCACTATTAGTATCTGTAATAATAGGTGTATTTAGAGTTATCTCTGGTTTAGTGTTATCGGTGAAATTTAAAGATGTGGCACTATTATTATCTGTGCTAGTATTACCAGCTTTATCTGTTACGCTAGCTGTTACATTAGTATTTGGCTGAACATCTGTAGTATCTATAGATATATTAAACTTACCCTCACTATCTGTAGTAACTGTGCCTATTACCTTATCTGCTACACTAATAGTTACGTTAGTGTTTGGCTGATTAGTGCTTCCGCTTAGCTCTACCCTATCGGCTATACCATCAGCCTCACTATTAGTATCTGTAATAATAGGTGTATTTAGAGTTATCTCTGGTTTAGTGTTATCGGTGAAATTTAAAGATGTGGCACTATTATTATCTGTGCTAGTATTACCAGCTTTATCTGTTACGCTAGCTGTTACATTAGTATTTGGCTGAACATCTGTAGTATCTATAGATATATTAAACTTACCCTCACTATCTGTAGTAACTGTGCCTATTACCTTATCTGCTACACTAATAGTTACGTTAGTGTTTGGCTGATTAGTGCTTCCGCTTAGCTCTACCCTATCGGCTATACCATCAGCCTCACTATTAGTATCTGTAATAATAGGTGTATTTAGAGTTATCTCTGGTTTAGTGTTATCGGTGAAATTTAAAGATGTGGCACTATTATTATCTGTGCTAGTATTACCAGCTTTATCTGTTACGCTAGCTGTTACATTAGTATTTGGCTGAACATCTGTAGTATCTATAGATATATTAAACTTACCCTCACTATCTGTAGTAACTGTGCCTATTACCTTATCTGCTACACTAATAGTTACGTTAGTGTTTGGCTGATTAGTGCTTCCGCTTAGCTCTACCCTATCGGCTATACCATCAGCCTCACTATTAGTATCTGTAATAATAGGTGTATTTAGAGTTATCTCTGGTTTAGTGTTATCGGTGAAATTTAAAGATGTGGCACTATTATTATCTGTGCTAGTATTACCAGCTTTATCTGTTACGCTAGCTGTTACATTAGTATTTGGCTGAACATCTGTAGTATCTATAGATATATTAAACTTACCCTCACTATCTGTAGTAACTGTGCCTATTACCTTATCTGCTACACTAATAGTTACGTTAGTGTTTGGCTGATTAGTGCTTCCGCTTAGCTCTACCCTATCGGCTATACCATCAGCCTCACTATTAGTATCTGTAATAATAGGTGTATTTAGAGTTATCTCTGGTTTAGTGTTATCGGTGAAATTTAAAGATGTGGCACTATTATTATCTGTGCTAGTATTACCAGCTTTATCTGTTACGCTAGCTGTTACATTAGTATTTGGCTGAACATCTGTAGTATCTATAGATATATTAAACTTACCCTCACTATCTGTAGTAACTGTGCCTATTACCTTATCTGCTACACTAATAGTTACGTTAGTGTTTGGCTGATTAGTGCTTCCGCTTAGCTCTACCCTATCGGCTATACCATCAGCCTCACTATTAGTATCTGTAATAATAGGTGTATTTAGAGTTATCTCTGGTTTAGTGTTATCGGTGAAATTTAAAGATGTGGCACTATTATTATCTGTGCTAGTATTACCAGCTTTATCTGTTACGCTAGCTGTTACATTAGTATTTGGCTGAACATCTGTAGTATCTATAGATATATTAAACTTACCCTCACTATCTGTAGTAACTGTGCCTATTACCTTATCTGCTACACTAATAGTTACGTTAGTGTTTGGCTGATTAGTGCTTCCGCTTAGCTCTACCCTATCGGCTATACCATCAGCCTCACTATTAGTATCTGTAATAATAGGTGTATTTAGAGTTATCTCTGGTTTAGTGTTATCGGTGAAATTTAAAGATGTGGCACTATTATTATCTGTGCTAGTATTACCAGCTTTATCTGTTACGCTAGCTGTTACATTAGTATTTGGCTGAACATCTGTAGTATCTATAGATATATTAAACTTACCCTCACTATCTGTAGTAACTGTGCCTATTACCTTATCTGCTACACTAATAGTTACGTTAGTGTTTGGCTGATTAGTGCTTCCGCTTAGCTCTACCCTATCGGCTATACCATCAGCCTCACTATTAGTATCTGTAATAATAGGTGTATTTAGAGTTATCTCTGGTTTAGTGTTATCGGTGAAATTTAAAGATGTGGCACTATTATTATCTGTGCTAGTATTACCAGCTTTATCTGTTACGCTAGCTGTTACATTAGTATTTGGCTGAACATCTGTAGTATCTATAGATATATTAAACTTACCCTCACTATCTGTAGTAACTGTGCCTATTACCTTATCTGCTACACTAATAGTTACGTTAGTGTTTGGCTGATTAGTGCTTCCGCTTAGCTCTACCCTATCGGCTATACCATCAGCCTCACTATTAGTATCTGTAATAATAGGTGTATTTAGAGTTATCTCTGGTTTAGTGTTATCGGTGAAATTTAAAGATGTGGCACTATTATTATCTGTGCTAGTATTACCAGCTTTATCTGTTACGCTAGCTGTTACATTAGTATTTGGCTGAACATCTGTAGTATCTATAGATATATTAAACTTACCCTCACTATCTGTAGTAACTGTGCCTATTACCTTATCTGCTACACTAATAGTTACGTTAGTGTTTGGCTGATTAGTGCTTCCGCTTAGCTCTACCCTATCGGCTATACCATCAGCCTCACTATTAGTATCTGTAATAATAGGTGTATTTAGAGTTATCTCTGGTTTAGTGTTATCGGTGAAATTTAAAGATGTGGCACTATTATTATCTGTGCTAGTATTACCAGCTTTATCTGTTACGCTAGCTGTTACATTAGTATTTGGCTGAACATCTGTAGTATCTATAGATATATTAAACTTACCCTCACTATCTGTAGTAACTGTGCCTATTACCTTATCTGCTACACTAATAGTTACGTTAGTGTTTGGCTGATTAGTGCTTCCGCTTAGCTCTACCCTATCGGCTATACCATCAGCCTCACTATTAGTATCTGTAATAATAGGTGTATTTAGAGTTATCTCTGGTTTAGTGTTATCGGTGATTATACTTGAGTTGTCAGTATTGTCGCTTGCGTCTGACATCGTACCGATCGATCCAATAGGGTTGTTTAAGCTAAGTCCGCTTAAGACCTCATCTAAACTTCTATCACTATCAGCGTAGATATTGCTTTCATGACCGCCCTCGGTAAAATACGACTCGTTAAGCTGAGCTGTGCCACTGTTGTTGCCACCTGCGACACCTGCGGCGGTTTCTTCTAAGTCATCTAGACTTTCGCCTGCTAAGATCGCCTTTTGTAAGTCCGAAAGCTCGGCTATCGCATCGGCGCCAAAACTCTCATTGCTTGCAGTGCTGTGATCTATAGCCACCGTATCATTTTCTAATATCTCTATATTTTCGCCATTATCCATGGATAAAACAGCTCTAGAGTCGCCACCTTGCGTCTTTACCGTCTCACCTAAAAAGATCGCATCGCCAACATTTAGTGCTCTTTCTTTGCCATTTTCATCAACTGCTACGACGCTACCGATAATCTGCTTTACTACTCCAACTTGCGCTGCCATGGTATTTTCCTTAGTGTTTTACTTTTATTTTGACTAGATTATAACAAAACAAGTAGCTTGCGTCTATTGTACCTAGGTACAATACAAATAACATGATCACGAAGAGCGCTCTGCTTAATGCCCCTCTCTAATCCTTAAAAACACAGGAAATCTCGGCAGCCCGTTTTTGGTTAAATTTTGATATTTATAAGTTATTATCGTGCCTATTGCAGGTGGATTTTTACGCATTTTATCACTAAAGCCCGAGCCTATCTTAAAAGTCGCAGCATCTTTTAAATTTCTACAAGTAAGGCTTCCCATAAATCCTTGAAATTTACCCCTACCCGCATTTATCTTTATAATCTCGCACTCATCGTCTAAAAATTTCTTGAGTTTTAAAATTTTATCGCTTCTGCCACTTTGATAGCTAGCGTTTGGATCGCGCACGACAACACCCTCGCCGCCATTTAAGGTTACCTTATCAAGAAATTTTACTACATTTTCGTGCGAGATGGCTGGTAGTTGCTCTATGATTTTTATTTGCGGGCAAGGATTTTTATCTAGGTAATTCCTTAAAATTTCAAGTCTTTGTATAAGACTGCCATCTTCATTTGGTAGATCAAAGACATGATACTCTAACTCGCTCCAGCCCTTGTCTTGGCTACTGTTTACAATAGAAGTTATGCGTTCAAAGTCAAGAGAGCGACTGTAAATTTCACCGTCAAGGCTAAAATTTGGGAAGCACGACAGCCAGGATTTGGGTGTGGATATGGCTAAATTTGCCCTGCTTTTTAAGGTATTGCCATTCCAAATTCCACGCACACCGTCAAGCTTCTCACTCATCATCCATGTGCTTAAATTTTCATCGCCCTTATAGACTTTAAGAAGCATTGGCTCTTTAGCAAAACAACTCGCTACAAACACCAAAAATAAAGCAAAGAGCATTTTCATGTGCTAAATTTGAACTCCGTAAAACTCGCTATACCACTCGACAAATCTCGCCACACCGTCGTTCACGCTTGTGTTTGGCTTGTAGTTAAAATCCTCTACAAGATCACTCACGTCAGCAAATGTCGCAGGCACGTCGCCAGCCTGAAGTGGCATGAAATTTTTCTCTATCTCGCGCCCTATCCTTATCTCAACCGCCTTTATGTAGTCCATGAGTTCAACTGGGCTGTTGTTGCCTATATTATAGACCTTAAACGGCGCACTTGAAGTCGCTGGATCAGGATTTTTCGCGTTCCATTTTGGGTTTGGCTTAGCTGGGTTGTCCACGCATTTTATGATACCTTTTACGATATCATCCACGTAGGTAAAGTCGCGCTTCATCTTGCCGTGATTAAAGACATCTATGCTCTTGCCCTTAAGTGCAGCTTCGGTAAATAAAAATAGCGCCATATCAGGGCGTCCCCAAGGACCATAAACGGTGAAAAAGCGTAGACCAGTGGTCGGCACACCAAAGAGGTGGCTGTAAGTATGCGCCATCATCTCGTTGCTCTTTTTTGTTACCGCGTAAAGGCTTATCGGGTGATTTACCGCTTCGTGAGTAGAAAACGGCATATTCTCATTTAGCCCGTAAACCGAGCTTGAGCTTGCGTAAACCAAGTTTGCTGTTTTGTTGTGGCGACAGCACTCTAAAATGTTTAAAAAGCCCGTGATATTACTATCTATATAAGCTTGTGGATTGATAAGCGAGTAGCGAACTCCAGCTTGTGCGGCTAGATTTACCACGCAGTCAAATTTATACTCTTTAAATAAATTTTCAAGCACCTCTTTATCGGCTAGATCTGCTTTTATAAATTTTAAATTTGCATTTGTTTTTGAGGTAATTAGCTTTCTTTCCTCTATCTCACTCACGTCAAAACCGGCATTTTTAAGACGCGCTAGTTTTAAATTTACGTCGTAGTAGTCGTTTATATTGTCATATCCAACGACCTCATCACCGCGTTTTGCTAGCGCATTTGCTAGGTGAAAGCCGATAAATCCAGCCGTTCCAGTTACTAAAATTTTCATATTTTTCCTTTACTCATCATCTAAATTTATCTCAGGTAATTGCTCGTTTAATTCTAAATTTTCACGTTTTTTGTTTTTTAAATTTACCGCACCTTTTTGCAAGATCCCATCAAGTCCGACTTTTGCCAGATGTTCATCAAGCTCTTTAGGTTCGACCCGCCCAAGGTCTTCATCTGCAAAATTTTCATCTTCAAAGTGCTCTTGAAATTCTTCTTCATACTCACTCTTGCCCTCAAGTCTTAAAATTTCGCTCTCTACCGCATCACAGAAAACATCCGTATAACTCATTTTAGGACGCTCATTTAGTAAAAATTCACTCATCACATTTAGGTAGCTAGCATAGTCTTCTGACGTTAAATTTCCACGCAAAAGCTCGTATTTTAAAAACAGCCAGTATGTATTTAGTACGTCTGATTCACAGTATTCGTTTATCTTCGCTATCTCGCCGCTAAAAAAGAGTTCGGTGACTTGATCGCCGTGCACATCGTATTTGCCAGGTAAATTTAACGAAGCACAAAGTGTGTCTAGCTTTAGACCTCTAACTGAGCCAAAATCACTAATATGATCAAGCAAATCAAGATGAAATTTACCGTCATATCTACTTCTGTAGTTTTCCCATTTATTTTTATTTAACTCGCGGTTTTCGCTCTCAAAATACGAAGGCGCGCTTAAGTTATATTTCATCGCCCTTACCATTATCATAGGAAGGTCAAACCCTCTTCCGTTAAAGCTAACTATGCGTGGATTATACTCGTTTATAAATTTGATAAATTTGGCCAAAATTTCTCTCTCATTTGCTCCTTCCATAGTGTTTACGCGCAAAAATTTACCGTATTCATCAGCCATAACCGCAGATATAACCACCGTTTTATGAAACATCACAGGCAAAAACTCACTTCCGCTTGCGGCTTTTTGCGCACTAAATGCCTGCTGACACACACTCATATCATCTCCCCTATATCCGTAAATGCGCCTTAAAAGCGAAACATCAGGTATCGTCTCGCAGTCAAATACGCAAATGTAATTTCTAGCCATTTTAAACCTTTAAAAATTTTGTAAATCATATCAAATTTTAGATTTAAAACTAAGAAATATTTTTGATTTAAAAATTTAATCCGACAATTTTCATTTTACATATAATTTTGATAATTATTTGACATTAATTATCAAAATAGATATAATACTCGCGAAAAAATTTAAAGGCAGAAGAGAAATTTATGGAATTATTAAAAGGCAACCTCGACTACATTATTATAGGGATTTTAGGCTTTATGAGCTTTTTTGTTATTTGGTATAGCATTGAGCGCATGATTTATTACGCAAAAGTCGATATAACGCAATTTAAAGCCATAGAAACGCTCGAAGAAGCACTTACTAAAAATTTAACAACACTTTATATTGTGTATTCAAACGCTCCTTATATCGGGCTTTTAGGCACGGTTGGCGGTATCATGATAACATTTTACGACATGGGTATGGCAGGAGGGATCGATACAAAAAGTATTATGATAGGTCTTTCTTTGGCACTTAAGGCAACGGCATTTGGCCTGCTAGTAGCGATACCTACGCTCATGATCTACAACGGCTTTGTAAGAAAGGTCGATGTCATACTAAACCGCTATAAGGCATACAATGCGCTTAAATAGAAAAGACGGGCTAAATATCGTTCCTTTTATCGATATTATGCTTGTTTTGCTTGCCATTGTGCTTAGTATCTCGACATTTATAGCACAGGGAAATATCCCTATAGATCTGCCTAGTTCAAATAGTGCAAAACAAGAGAAAGACGATAAAAAAGTGAGTATAGTTATTGATAAAGATAATAAGATTTTTATCGATGAAACAGAGGTTTATGACGAAGAGCTTAAAGACAAGCTTAGCAATGTCGACCCTAAAATGCTCATCGAACTTAGAAGTGACAAAGAGTCTAAATTTGACACTTTCGTCAAGGTTATTGATATTTTAAAAGAAAAACAACATGAAAACTTTGCAATCACAACTATCACTAAATAAATTCTCAAATTTTAGCGGATTTACTGTATCCGCTTTGGTTCACGCATTTTTTGTCGTATTTTTACTCCATCACCCTTTTGAGCAGATAAAACCTGCCGAAAACAAATCCATAAAGATAAACTTACACTCGTTTAACGTCCCGACATCAACAGTTGAAATTTCAAGCGCTCCACAGATAGCACCTGAGGTTATGATACCAGAGCCCACTCCTCCTGCTCCTGTGTTACCGCCAAAAGAGGCAGAAAAGCCAAAGCCTATCCAACCGATAAAAGAGATAAAACCTCAACCAAAAAAGATGGAAAGAAAAAAGGTTGAGAAAAAGATAGAAAAACCAAAAGAGATCGCCCCTTTGCAACCTACCCTAACACAAAATACACCTCCCGCTAACGTGGCTAATCCAAACAATTTACCGACGACTAATGCCGTTCAAGCAGCAGCTCCGATTGCAAAAATAGCTGAGCTAAATTTATCAAACTCTGCAGGCAGCGAAGAGTTTAAAAAGATAGTTGATGCGATAGTAAAAAACCAGCGATATCCCAAAAATGCAAAGAAAATGCGCCAACAAGGTGTCGCAGAAGTAAAATTTCTCATACGAAAAAACGGTTCGGTAGACGAGATAAAGATAGCCAAAAGTTCAGGATATGCAAGTCTTGACGAGGGAGCTATAAACAACGTAAAGCGTGCGAGTAAGGACTTTCCGATGCTTGGCGCGGATTATTACATAAACATTCCGATCTCATTTAGACTTTTATGATCAGGATAAATTTAAAGCTATCCACTAAAAATTTAGTGGATTAGCCGTTTTGTGTGTTAAAATTTTAAAAAGCAATTAGTCCAAAAATTCCTCTTTAAATTTCTCTTTATCAAAATTTTTATTTAAAAATTTACAGATCTGTTCCAAATCAACACGAGCCGTCTCAAAACAACTTGTAGCTCCCGGACTTGGCGTCATGTTAAAGCTTATGCCGTTATTTGTGCTTATCCTGCCCTCGCCAAGATCAAGCTTTTTATTAAGCCTATCCACAACTTGAGGTCTTACACCTCCAAAATTTTTAGCATAAAAAAGATCATCCTCTCTTAAGCTAGGCACGATTTTACGGGCATCTTTAACAAATTCTTTTTTATTTATAAAAGGGATCTCAAACAAGAAATTTCTTAAAACATAAGAGCGAATGTCTTCATCTTTCATTAAATTTACAAAAACTTCAAGCACATTTCTGTCAAATTTCAAAGCACTTAAAAATTCAAAAAAGCTTGAATTTCCATGATATCTCTCAAGCTTTGGCATGACAAGAGCAGTAGGTCCAAAGCGGGTATTGCCGTTTGCAAGGATGTCCGGATCTCCGTGAAGCGCAGCAAAAGGCAACTTGTCATTTTGCATCATATAAACCTTGCCTTTTAGAAAATTTTTCTTTGCAAAGTAAAAACTTCCCGCCACCGGCAGCGTGCTAAGGTGCATTCCATAGCCCATTTTATGAGCAAGATAGAGCGAGTGAGCACCCGCATCAACCACAACATAATCAGCACCAATCGACTGGCTGTCGCTTGTTTTTAGATAAAACGTATCGCCAACTTTTTTTATATCAAGGACATTGCAATTTAGACTTAGCTCATAACCGTCTCCGCCTATTTTTTGAGCGTTTTTTACGAGAGAGTCAGACATCGCACCAAAGTCAACCGTTGTGTATTGACCTTCTTTTGTGCCCATAGCCACTATATTTTCGGAGCGGGGATTGGCATTTATGTCAAATACAACATTTGGCTCTATCTGCTTTAAGTCCTCTTTAGAATAAAGCTCAAGATAAGGAAACACTTCTTTAAATTCACCGTATCTTGCCGTAAGTTTTTGCACCTCTTCGTCGCCAACAGCCAAAACCATCTTTTGATGAGAAAACATAAATTTGCCCTCATAGCCGTATTTTAGACCGTATTTTATCGGCATTTTTGCTACTTTATTGACCCGTTTTGCTTTTTCTAGTGTGTAGTTCGTCTCGATGTCACCACAATGAATCGTCTGCGAGTTACATCTGCCGTTTGAGTTTAGAGTAGCTACTCCTTCATATTTTTCCAAAAGGGCCACTCGTTTTATGTCCGTAAAAGCCGCTAACTCATAAAACAGTGCCGTCCCGCTGATACCTGCGCCAACTATAACTACTTCGAAATGTTTCTGCCGCATCAATGCCCCTAAGTTAAATTTGTAATCTAAATCATACTATATTTTTTAAAATTTCAAAGAGCAAAAAGTCAAAATACGATTTTATTTATATTAAATTTGACCTTTTGAAACACTTGTTTAGTAAAACCATATTTATATAAATTTTGCATATTTATCGCCTCAACACAAGCCATAAAATAAAGCAAAAATTTTAAAATAAATTTTACTTTTTCTCCTTATGTGATTTCATATTTTTAAGCTCTTCAGACAAGAACATGCCTGTGTATGAAAGCGTTTTTTTGTAATTTTTAGCGACATCTTTTACACTTCCCGCGGCTATGACTTTACCGCCTTTTGCACCACCTTCCGGACCCATGTCTACAAGGTAGTCGCAATTTTTTATAACATCTAAATTATGCTCTATTACAAAAACAGAATTTCCAAGCTCAACCAAATGATGAAGCACCCTAGTCAGCCTATCAACATCGGCAAAGTGTAACCCCGTCGTCGGCTCATCAAGTATATACAGGGTATTTCCTGTATCGCTTCTACTTAACTCTTTTGCTAATTTCACACGCTGAGCTTCACCACCGCTTAGAGTTGTAGCATTTTGACCAAGCGTGATATATCCAAGTCCAACATTGGCTATTGTCTTAAGTTTGGCATAAATTTTAGGGACGGCTTTAAAAAATTCCAACGCCTCGTCTATACTCATGTTTAAAACATCTGATATAGACTTACCTTTGTATAAAATTTCAAGCGTTTGCGCGTTATACCTTGTGCCGTTACACGCGTCGCAAACAACCATTACATCAGGCAAAAAATGCATCTCTATCTTTATCTCGCCGTCGCCTTGGCACTTTTCACATCTTCCACCTTTTACGTTAAAGCTAAATCGCCCGATCTTATATCCTCTTAATTTCGCCTCTTTCGTTTGGGCAAATAAATTTCTTATCTCGTCCATAACTCCGGTATATGTTGCCGGATTTGAACGCGGGGTGCGCCCTATCGGGCTTTGATCAAGATATATGACCTTATCTAAATTTTCAAGTCCGCTTAAATTTACACCGGCTACTTTTTTAACTTTTTTAGCACGATTTAGCTGTTCTTGAGCCTCAGGAAGTAGAGTTTGAAGTATCAATGAACTTTTACCAGAACCGCTAACACCTGTTATGCCAACTAAATTTTTAAGCGGAAATTTTACGCTTAAATTTGAGATGTTGTTGATATTTACATTTGAAATTTCAAGCCATTTTTCTTGCTTTCTGTTTTGCTGATAGTCTATACTCTTATCACCGTTTAGATACTGGGCGGTAGTTGTGTTTGAGCTTAGTAATTTATCAACGCTTCCCGCAAATATCACCTCCCCGCCAAATTTCCCAGCTCCAGGACCGATATCAACCACAAAGTCAGCTTGCTCGATGGTCTTTTTATCGTGTTCGACTACGATTACCGAGTTGCCTTTTAGCTGTAAATTTCTAAGAGTTTTTATAAGTTTTATCGTATCTCTTTCGTGCAAACCGATACTAGGCTCATCAAGCACATACATAACTCCGCTTAAACCGCTTCCTATCTGACTTGCGATACGAATTCTTTGTGCCTCGCCGCCGCTTATGGTTCTAGCGTCACGGCCAAGACTTAGATAGCCAAGTCCAACATCATTTAAGAAAAATAGCCTTTCGCTTATCTCTTTTAATATGGGGGCAGCTATGACTTTTTCTTGTTCGCCAAGATATTTAAATTTATCCTCGTTTGTAAAAAATGCTACACAATTTTCTATACTCATATCTAAAATTTCACCAAGCCCACATCCTGCTACCCTTACAGCTAAACTTTGAGGTCTTAGTCTATGACCACCACAATCAGAGCAGCGCTTTTCGCTCATGTATTCGTCAAAGTCTTTATAGTCTTTAAGAAGGTTATAGCTTATGGCCACAGCTCCTTCAAATTTACGACTAAGCTTATGTCTTTTCCACAAAAACTCAACCTCATTTGCATTACCATACAAGACAAGTCTACGCTCATCCTCGCTTAGCTCATAAAACGGCTTTTTGATATTGATGTCGTTTTGTTCACAAAAAGCCAGTAAAAATTTATAATAATAACTCATGTTATAGCCGTAAAGCAGCTTTATAGCACCGCCTTCTATGCTCTTATCCTCGCTTATAACCTTACTCATATCAAGACTGTATCTTATGCCAAGACCGTCGCAACTCTCGCATGCACCCTTTGGAGAGTTAAAACTAAAGCTCAAAGGCTCAAGCGGAGTAAATGAAATTTTACAATCAAAACAAGCCAAATGCTCGCTATAATGCACAAATTTATCATTTATGCCAAGCTCATCGGAATTTAAAATTTCAACCTCAACTTCGCCATAACTCTCATTTAGCGCCTTTTCCACGTCTTGCGCCAAACGAGTGGAGTTTTCATCACTTACGACAAGGCGGTCGATGACGACTTTTATCGTGTGTTTTTTGGTCTTTGAAAGCTCTATTTCCTCATCAAGTCTTACCGTTACTCCATCGATCTGCGCTCTAACAAAACCCTTTTGTCTTAAATTTTCGATAAGATCGGCCCATGTTCCCTTTTTTTCTCGCACAAGCGGAGCATAAAGCACAACTTTTGCACCATTTGGAAGCTTTGAAATTTCATTGATAATATCTTGCGCACTCATTTTTGATATCGGTTTACCGCATTTATGGCAGTGCTGAGTGCCTATTCTTGCATATAAAAGCCTTAGATAGTCATAAATTTCAGTTATCGTTCCTACTGTTGAGCGTGGGTTTTTAGATGTTGTTTTTTGATCTATCGCGATAGCCGGAGTAAGACCCTCTATCTTATCTACATCGGGTTTTCCTACTCGATCTAAAAACTGCCTAGCATAGCTTGAAAGACTTTCGATATATCGTCTTTGACCCTCAGCATAAAGCGTGTCAAATGCTAAAGTTGATTTACCGGAGCCGGAAAGTCCGGTAAAAACAGTAAGTGAATTTTTTGGAATTTCAAGATTTATATTTTTTAGATTATGCTCTCTTGCGCCTGTTATTTTTATGATATTGTGGTTTTGCATATTTACCGCCTAATTTTTTTGAATTTACCATTATACATCATCTCTATTAATATTTTCATGTTACGTTTGTTGTCATTTTATTAAAAATATTTTAAAAATTTAAATCTAAATATACAATGTAAGCTATTTATTTGATAATATAAAATAAAAATTACAACAAGGTTTTATCATGTCAAATCCAAATATTCCTATCGATAGACGAACCAACAGAGTCGAGCTCATAGGGCTTATTTGCGGTATTGTTTTTGCATTTATCGTTTATAACATCATGCCCGGTAATGCCGGAGAGATAGCAACGGCGGCAGCAAACGGCAAAGTCTTAAAAGTAGATGCCATGCCTGCAGTTGCAGCTATCGCTACATTAATGGCGGTTTGGTGGATGACTGAAGCCATCGCACTTCCTGCTACGGCTTTGCTTCCTATGGTGCTTTTTCCAATATTTGGCGTAGATAGTTTTAGAGCCGTGGCTGCTCCTTATGCTTCTGATACTATCTATCTTTTTATGGGTGGTTTTGTTTTAGCGCTTGCTATGCAAAAATGGAATTTGCATACCAGAATAGCCCTTGGCATAGTATCGTTAGTTGGAACAAGCCCTAGAAAACTAGTCGGCGGATTTATGATAGCAACCGGCTTTTTATCCATGTGGGTAAGCAACACAGCCACCGCCATAATGATGCTTCCTGTTGGCCTTAGCGTCCTTCACCTTGTAAACACCCTAACTAACAAAAACGATACCGTCTCTATAGAAGATGATATGAGAAATATCGATGAATTTTCTATCAAAGGCACACAAGGAGGCGTTGTCAATACAGCCTTTCATAAAGGTAGAGATATAGTAAAAGAGATAAAAGACAAAACAACAGCTTATAGCTCAAATTTCGGGATATCTCTTATGCTAGGTATAGCCTACTCGGCATCTATAGGCTCTATGGGAACTATCATAGGCACTCCTCCAAACACCCTACTTGTAGCATATATGAAGAATGAATTTAATATAGAAATAGGCTTTTTTGAGTGGATGTTAGTAGGTGTTCCGCTAAGCATTATCATGCTTTTTGTGTGCTGGTTTGTTTTAACCTGTGTTTTATTTAAACCCGAAATTAGCGAGATACCAAACGGTAAGGCTGTTATAAAAAATGAGCTTAAAAAGCTTGGTAAGATAAGCAGACCTGAAATTTTAGTCGGAGTTGTATTTTTATTAGCAGCAACTAGTTGGATAGGACTTGGTTTTGTGCTAAAAGGCTTTGGGGTCAAGCTAGCAAGCATTGATGCGATCATTGCCATGAGCACAGCCATACTACTTTTTATCATACCTGCAAATAAAAGCGGAGAGAGGCTGATCGACTGGGATAGTGCCAAGAGGCTTCCTTGGGATATACTTATACTTTTTGGCGGAGGCTTATCACTATCGGCTCAATTTAGCAACACCGGTCTTTCGCTTTGGATAGGGCATCAAGTCTCTGCTCTTGGCGTTATGCCGATAGCTCTTATTATCTTGATCGTAACCGCACTCGTGATTTTCTTAACCGAGATCACATCAAACACGGCAACAGCAGCTGCATTTTTACCTGTTATCGCAGGAGTTAGTATAGGGCTTGGATATACTGGCACAAATGTCATGATATTTACTATACCTGTCGCACTTGCTGCTACTTGCGCATTTATGATGCCTGTAGCCACTCCTCCAAACGCCATCGCATACGGCTCTGGCTATGTCAAACTTAGCTCGATGATAAGAACGGGAATTTGGCTAAATTTAATAGGTGTAGCCTTAATCACCTTTACTACATTATTTATAGCAAAAGCAGTATTTGGTCTTAGCATATAAATTTAACACACCTTAAAAGTCCGAACCGACATTTTCGGACTTTTACCTTTATTTATTAAAATATCTAACTTTGTAGTATAATGTAACTCGCACCTAAATTCTTGATTTGTCAAAAATAAACTTTATATCAATTTCAGTTTTTTTTGATACTCTAACGCTGAAAAATCAACCCAAAAGGAGAAGAAAATGGCAGTAAAAATTACAGATATTTGCATAAGTTGTGGCTCATGTATAGACGAATGCCCAGTAAATGCGATCGTAGATGACTCAGATAACCCAACAGGAGAGGATACATACTACGTATACGCCGATAAATGCGTTGAATGTGTAGGATACAATGATGAACCAGCCTGTGCTTCAGCCTGTCCAACAGACGGCTGCATAGTTTGGGATGCTCCTTATGCTGGTCAACCATCTCGTAGTGAGATCGGCGCAGATCTTAGAGATGGTCATAGCCCGGTTATAGCATAAATTTAGGCCCATTCTATGGGTCTATTTTGTTTTTTAGAATTTTTTTGATATAATTGCCGACTTTATTACGAAACACTTTAAGGAAATTTAAATGCAAAGAACACTTTCTATAATCAAACCAGACGCAGTCAAAAAAAATGTTATAGGCAAGATCGTCGATAGATTTGAAAGCAACGGACTAAGAATCGCGGCAATGAAAAAAATCAGACTAAGCAAATGCGATGCAAAAGCATTTTACGCAGTTCACAGTGAAAGACCATTCTTTAACGATTTAGTTGATTTTATGGTTAGCGGACCTGTTGTTGTTATGGTTCTTGAAGGTGAAAATGCAGTAGCTAAAAACCGCGAACTAATGGGTGCTACAAACCCTAAAGAAGCAGCAGCCGGAACCATCAGAGCAGACTTTGCAGATAGCATAGATGCAAATGCCGTTCATGGAAGCGATAGCCTTGAGAACGCTGTAAATGAGATAAATTTCTTCTTTGCTGCAAGAGAAATTTGCTAAGCAAGAGGTATAAATTTGAAGATAGCATTTGCAAAAGTTGCAAATCAAAATGTAGACTTTGAAATCAAAAGTGAAGAGCTAAATTTCAAAGGACATTTAAAAAGAATAGATCACAAAAACGTAAAATGTTTAGGAAATATCAGTGGAAGCACAGCGCATAACTGCGATAGATGCGGAGCTGACATCTCGTTAGACATAAATGAAAACGTAGATCTTATCGTTAGCGATGGAGTATACACCGACCCCGAAAACGAATTAAGCGATGCGATAGAGTTTTTTGATCATCAGATTGATTTAGAAGAAATTTTAAAAAGCGAAATAGAAGCATTTAAGAGCGACTATTTTTATTGTAAAGATTGTAAAAATTTATAAAGGAGAATAAAATGGCAGTACCAAAGCGAAGAGTTAGCCACACACGTGCAGCAAAACGCAGAACACACTACAAAGTGACACTTCCAATACCTGTTAAAGATAAAGACGGTTCATGGAAAATGCCACACCGTATAAACAAAACAACAGGTGAATACTAAAATATGATACGCATTGCTATTGATGCCATGGGCGGGGATTTCGGCCCCGAACCTATAGTTGCAGGTGTAGTCGAGGCTTTAAAAGACACAAATTTCTCTGCCGTGCTTGTAGGAGATAGCAATGCCATAAAACCTCTTATCCCAACTCATTTATTAAAAAACATAACATTTGTCAAAGCAAACGAAGTCGTTTCTATGTCAGACGGTGCGACTGATGCCTTAAAACGTAAAGATAGCACGATATACAAGTCGATAGAACTGCTTAGAAACAAAGAAGTAGACGCTGTTGTATCAGCCGGCCACAGTGGTGCAACTATGAGCCTAGCTACTTTGCGTGTCGGCAGACTTAAAAATGTCGCGAGACCGGCAATAGCAACTCTCATGCCAAACTCAAAAGACACTACCACTTTAGTGCTTGATGTCGGGGCAAATGTTGATTGTAAAAGCGAACACCTTTTTCAATTTGCCGTTATGGGGGAAGTTTACTCAAAGCAAATTTTAAACAGAGAAACTCCACGCGTAGGACTTTTGTCTAATGGCGAAGAAGCAAGTAAGGGAAATGAGGTAAGTAAAGAAGCTTTTAGCCTTATCTCCAGACTTGACAGCTTTGTAGGCAATGTCGAGGGTAACCAAGTTTTTGACGGAAGCGTCGATGTGGTGGTTTGTGATGGTTTTATAGGAAATATTTTGTTAAAAACCAGCGAAGGTGTCGCGGATGCGATCGGAAAAATCATAAAAAAACAGATCACTAAATCACCTTTGGCGATTGCAGGCTCTGTGCTAATGAAAAAAGTCTTTAAAAAGCTTAAAAAACAAGTTAGCTATGATGAATACGGCGGTGCGCCACTTATAGGCGTAAACGGCTGTGTTATAATTAGTCATGGAAAAAGCAACGCGAAAGCTATCAAAAACGCTGTTTTCCAAGCTATAAATTTTGCAAATTCAGACATTAATAAAACAATAGAAGAAGAACTCTCAAATTTCGTAAGGTAACAAATGCCAAAAGCCTCTTTAATATCAATCGCAGCCTATACTCCAAGTCGCGTTCTATCAAATTTTGATTTAGAAAAAATGGTTGAAACAAGTGACGAATGGATAGTAAAGCGCACGGGCATTAAAGAAAGGCGTATAGCAAAAGATGAGATCACAAGCGATATTGGCACAAAGGCAGGCGAGTTAGCCATTAAGCGTTCTGGGCTTAAAAAAGAACAGATCGACGCTATAATTTGCGCCACCATAAGCCCCGATCATCTTTGTATGCCTTCAACAGCATGTAAGATAGCAGCAAATTTGTCTCTTCCCCACGGAATAACCGCTTTTGACATAAGTGCCGCTTGCACGGGTTTTATATATCTACTTGAGATAGCAAAGTCCCTTGTAGAAAGCGGTGCTAAAAAAAATGTCTTAATCATCGGCGCAGAGAAGTTAAGCTCCGTGGTTGATTATACAGATAGAAGCACTTGCATACTTTTTGGAGACGGAGCCGGTGCGGCTGTTGTTAGCGCAAGCGATGAAAATGAAATTTTAAATGTTCACACAGCAAGCGACGGAACTCAAGGAGAGCTTTTAATCACCCCAGGATGTGGAAGCGCTTTTCCTGCAAGTAAAGAAACTCTTGATAAAAAACTAAATTTCATACATATGGCAGGTAATGAAGTTTTTAAAATAGCTGTTCAAACTCTTACAAAAAGCGTTCTTGACATACTAGAAAAAAACAACCTAACTAGCGATCAAATAGACTTTTTTATACCTCATCAAGCAAATATCCGCATAATCGAAGCGGTAAAACAACGCCTAAATTTTACAGATGAACAGTGCGTTTTAACTGTCGCAAAATACGGCAATACAAGCTCGGCTTCTATTCCGATGGCGATAAACGACGCATATGAAGACGGTCGTATCAAAAACGGCTCTATGTTACTGCTTGACGCATTTGGTGGCGGGTTCACATGGGGTTCTGCAATACTAAAATTCGGTGGCAAAAACTACTGCGATCTTAACGCTTAAAAAGCGTTACACAAATTTAACCTTTAGATAGCTTTCATATATTTTAATCAAAAGCTTAGTCCCTGAAATTTTACTCAGGAACTAAACACCGTAAATATCGATTTAAACCTTAAACTGTGAAACCTTGCCGTCAAGCATTGCGCCCATATCTTGCAAATGTTTTGCCGCGGTACCTATTTCCTCTACGGCTCTTGCGTTTTCGCCTGAAAGGGCATTTGTTTTTGTGATATTTTCTATCATTAAATTTATCTGCTTAGCGACCTCAGCGTAATTACATATAAAATTATCGGTAACTCCTATGGCGTATTGCATAGAATTTGCCATTTGAGTTATCTTCTCCTCTACATTTGCAGATAAATTTGCTATATTTTGAATATTTTTCGCATTTTCGTTCATTGCTTCACTTGATTGAGTGGTTGATTGCACTATGATTTTTAGTGTTACATTTATCTCATTTAATGACTTTTGCGTCTTTTCGGCAAGCTTCCTAACCTCATCGGCAACTACGGCAAAACCACGTCCATGTTCACCGGCACGTGCGGCTTCTATAGCAGCGTTTAAGGCAAGCAAATTTGTCTGCTCAGCTATCTCTTCGATAACCGTTAGCACTTGCTTGATATTTTCGGTATCCGTAACAAGTCTTGAAAGTTTATTGGCAAATTCGGTCTCCACCTCGACACTCTTTTGCACTTCCTCGTTTAGTCGTAGGATAGAGTTGTTTGCTTCGCTTATATATGAATTTGATTTAAAAAGCTCGGTCTTGCCGTTTTCACCATCTTTTACAGACTCTTTTAAATTTTGCTGTATTAACATCGCATCTTTGGTTGTGCTGTTTAGTAAGAGTGCACCGTTTTCTACACGGCTTCCCGTGCTTATCGCGCTACTTGAAAGCTCTTGTGAGGTAGATAAATTCTCGCTTGAGAGTCCTTTTATCTCAATTACCATAAGTCTGATTTTTTCTATAAATTTATTTACCTCTTTGCTTACGTTGGCGATCTCATCATCGCCTTTTATTGGCATTTTTCTTGTTAGATCACCATCTTTTGAGGCTAAATTTTGCATATTTTGCGCCATTTGATTGATAGGGTTTGATATGATTTGTCTTATTAGAAGCGAGCTCATAAGTATCATTAGAACTATCATAGCAGCACTTGCTATATAAATATCCTTTTGCACCTCTTTTTGCGGAGTTAGATAATCGCTTGTAACCGCACTTCCTACAAGAACCCACTCAAACGGCTCAAATCTCTCAAACGCCATTATCTTTTCTACACCCTTATCTTCTATATGCACAAGTCCGCTTTTATCTTTTAAAACCGTATCTAAATCAAATGATGAATTTTCTCTTATGCTTTTGCCTTCACGAGTTGGGTCTATATCAAATTTTTGAGTTTTTAAATTTAATATAGAAAAATACCCGTTTTTACCGAGCTTCATCTGGGAGATCGCACTCTTTAACGAGCTAAGTCCCTCCGTAAAATCATATCCGATAAATAAAATACCTATCAAATTTTTACTGTCATCAAGGATTGGCTCATAGATCGTCGTGTAATTTCTACCAAAAAGCATGGCCGTTCCTATATATCCTTGTTTTTGCATTATAGGCTCATAAGCCGGGTTCTGTTTTGTCAAAAATGTCCCAAGCGCCCTACTTCCGTCCTCTTTTTTAACCGAGGTAGAAATTCTCAAAAAATCATCTCCAACCTTTGCAAACACTGTAGCTACTGCGCCGGTGGCATTTGTGTATCTATCCATCATTGCAAAATTTAGATTTATTTTAGTGTCGCTTGCATAAAGAGTCGGCACTGCTTTACCATCCATAAACGAGATATTTTGGCTATCTATACTTATCTTTCCAAGGCTGTCTTTTAAAACATTAAATGAGATTTTTGCATTTTTTTCATTATCCTCTTTAAAAACCATAATAGCGTGCATCGCCATCGCTACGCTTTGCTCTATAGTCCTTTCGACATCCTTTTTTATCTCACTCTCCAAAGACGATCTTACTCGTAAATTAAAAACCATCATAGAAATCATCAACAAAACAGCTAAAGCAACGGAAATTTTGCCCGCAAGACTTCTTAGATACCTCATTGCACCACCTCCTTATGTTTAAAATTTTTTGAAATTTAATTGTACTTAATAACATTTATAACAAATTTCAAAAACAGAATTTAAGTATTTTCTTTAATTGTTTATTAAGTAAATAGACATATAAATTTATTTTTTACCATTTAATGATTATTAATCTTTGAACGATATAATTTCGCTATTAATAAAATTTATTATTAGGAGAAAAAATGATAGTTACAAAAAAAGCACCTGATTTTACAGCTGCGGCAGTTTTAGGAAATAATCAAATTGTAAATGATTTCAACCTATATAAAAATATCGGCGAAAAAGGCGCGGTAGTATTTTTCTATCCAATGGACTTTACGTTTGTTTGCCCAAGCGAAATAATCGCATTTGATAAAAGATATGATGAGTTCAAAGCTCGCGGTATCGAAGTTATCGCAGTTTCAACAGACAACCAATTCTCACACTTTGCATGGAAAGAAACTCCGGTAAACAAAGGCGGCATAGGTCAAGTTCGCTTCCCTATCGTTGCTGATACAAACCACGCTATTTCACGCGGTTTTGACGTATTGATAGAAGAAGCTGGCGTTGCTCTACGCGGTTCATTCTTGATAGACAAAGACGGTACAGTTCGCCACGCGGTAGTTAACGATCTTCCACTTGGTAGAAACATCGATGAGATGGTAAGAATGGTTGATACAATGCTATTTACTAACGAGCACGGCGAAGTTTGTCCAGCAGGTTGGAACAAGGGCGACGCAGGTATGAAGCCTAGCACAGAAGGCGTTGCTAACTACCTTGGCTCAAATGCCGACAAACTATAAAATTTAAACAAAGAGGTCACTTGACCTCTTTAACACTTTCTTCAACTAAAATTATAAATTTTTAATTTTGCAAAAAAACAAACCCCGATATGATATAATCCATCATTAAATTTAACCACGGAGAATCACATGGAGTTTAAAGGAAGGCAAGAGCTTGTGATTGCTTGTGAAGAGAGCATTTTAACACTCAAAAACCACTTCATACATACTAGTATAGAATTTTGCAAACACGAAAACATCTTTATATCACGAGAGAGAAAGCAGGCGATATTTGAGGATATCTTTGACTCGCTTTTGCTTCTACGCCCGGATGCAAACAAGCTTTATGACGAACTTAGCGAGATAATCAAAGATGAAAAAATACGAGAAAACTACATAAATTTCTCTATGTTAGGTCTTGTTTTAAATTTCAATAAACTACCAAATGTCCAAAACTACGTAGGCTTTTTTGTAAACGCCATCGAGCGAATGAAACAAACCCTTAGCAAGCTAAGCACAACAAAAGAGCTAACATATGATGTTCCAAATTTAAACACAAGTTCTTTCTTTTTTGAAAATACCATAGACACACTTTCTCGCATGAAAAATGCAAACAAAAAACCGGAATTTCTAAATTTATATGACGGTGTTAATATCAAAAACGAGGCCGAAATTTTAAAAGTTCACGAAGATAGCGTTGTTTTTGGCATGGATGTCATGCAAATTCTGGCCATGAAACAAGAAGGAAGCGGATTTATATTGCCAAATGAATTTTTCCCACAACACATAAAAGCTGACATCGTTGATTTTAGCACTATAAATAAAACGGTAACACTGGCAAATTTTACCCGCATATCAAAGATGAATGCAAACCTAAGAAAACATCAGCGCGTCCATCCAAATCGCTTTACAAAAGTCACACTCAAAAACCAAATTTCACAGCTTGACGGAAATTTATATGATATTTCAGACGGCGGTCTTAGTGTCCTTAGCTCAAATATCGGCGATTTTAGGCAAGGTGATAGTTTGGAGGCAAATTTTGAGCTTTTAATGCCAAAAACAAACAAAATTTACAACGTATCGATAAAGCCGATCCTGATAACAGAGCTAGCTTATAAGGGTTGTATTCGCTATTGCTTACAAATACCACAAGATCAAAGTAGCGACATAGTGCACGAATTTACAACCGCACGTGTAGAAGAGACGCTAGAGGAGCTAAAAGCCCATATGGATCTATATAAATAAGGCAAAACATGAAAAGCATACAAGAAAATTTAAAGCTATTTTATCTAGGTATTAAAGATAAAGAGCCATTTTTTTATAAAAACAAGGATTTAACCACTCATGCAGCCATTATCGGTATGACGGGAAGCGGTAAAACAGGTCTTGGCATAACACTTCTTGAAGAGGCTTGTATAGATAATATTCCTTCGATCATAATCGACCCAAAAGGCGATATGACAAACCTTGCTTTGACATTTGAAAATTTAACAAGCGATGACTTTGTCCCATATATCGACGAAAATGAAGCCGTAAACAAGGGCATAAGTATAAGTGAATCAGCAAGTCTTCAAGCTGAGAGTTGGCGTAAAGGCATAGAAAGCAGTTTTCAAGAAATTTCACGCGTAAAAACACTCAAAGAAAGTGCCGATATAACGATATACACGCCAAAAAGTAGTGCCGGAGTCGGCATAGCTTTACTTAGTGATTTTCATGCGCCAAAGATGGATGACGAAGAGAGCTTTAGTGCATATATAAACTCGCTAACGGCTTCGGTATTATCTTTGGTGGGTATCAAAGATGACGACATGAGCTCAAAAGAGCAACTACTCATCGCAAAGATATTTGAGAGTAAATTTAAAGAGGATAAAGATGTAACGATAGAAGACCTTATCGGCTTTATCGCCTCTCCTTCATTTAGCAAAATCGGCGTTTTTGACATAGAAACATTTTATCCAAGCGCCGAGCGCATGAAACTAGCAATGAAGATAAACGCACTTTTAGCAAGCCCAAGCTTTAAAGGCTGGAGCGAAGGCGTTCGTCTTGATATTTCAAAAATGCTCTTTGATGCAAACGGCAAAGCAAAATGCAACATCTTTACCATATCGCATTTAAGCGATGAAGAGCGAATGTTTTTTGTAACGCTTCTACTAAACGAAGTCATCGCCTGGATGCGCACGACAGAGGGCACAAGCTCACTTAGAGCCATACTTTATATGGATGAAATTTTCGGATTTTTCCCGCCAAATTCCAATCCTCCGTCAAAAACACCTATGCTTACACTCTTAAAACAAGCCCGCGCCTTTGGTATAGGCTGTGTTTTAAGCACTCAAAACCCTGTCGATCTTGACTATAAAGGTTTATCAAATATCGGCACTTGGTTTATAGGGCGACTTCAAACAGCTCAAGACAAAGCGAGGGTGATCGACGGCCTAATAGGAATCTCAGGCTCGTCGCTTGATAAAAACGAGATAGGAAACACCATATCAAATTTAGCCAAAAGGCACTTTTTAGTTAAAAACATAAACGAAGACGGACTAAATATCATCTCGACAAGATGGGCGCTAAGCTACCTAAAAGGTTCTTTATCACGCGATCAAATTTCAAATTTAATGAACGAGAAAAAGACAAATTTACAACATAAGATAAGTAAAAATTTAGCAAAAACAGGCGGAACAAAACCCGTCTTATCAAACGAGATAGAGCAAATTTTTGCTCTAAACGAAAACAAATTTCTCTCTCCTTGTCTATTTGCAAAGGCTAAAATTCGCTACTTTGACGCCAAAAAAGGTATCGAAACAACAAAAGACGTGAGCTATCTTTATGAACTCGATGAAACGCAAAATTCCATAAACTGGCTAGAGGCATCGGAAGATTTAGATATAAGTTTAACAAGCAAAAAAGACGATGCAAGCTTTAAGGAGCTGCCAAATTTCATCCAAAACGCTAAAAATTTCAAAAATTTCGAACGCGATTTTAAAGACTTTATGTTTAGAAACCGCAAGCTAGAGCTCTTTGAAGCCATGGGGATAAATTCAACCCCAGATGAAAGCAAAGAGGAGTTTTACGTAAGACTTAGCGATAAATGCAATGAAATTTTAGAGCAAAAAACCGCTGATCTAACACAAAAATTTCAAAAAGAGCAAGCAAGGCTCGGAGATGCTTTAAGCAAGGCAACCGCAAGGCTTGAAAAAGAGCAACGAGAGATGAATGCGAGCGGTCTTGAAGCGATAATTAACATAGGCTCAAGCCTACTTGGGGCATTTTTGGGAAGCTCAAGAGGTGTTACAAAAACCAGTGTCGGTAAGATCGCCACTAGTGTAAAAAGTGCAAACAAAGTCTTAAAAAACAGAACCGACGTAAAACTTGGCGAAGAGAGTGTTGAGGCGATAAATGCTAAGATCGAGGAGTTGATCCAAAATTTCACGAACGAAGCCCAGGCACTAAAAGATAGCTATGATATAAAAAATATCACCCTAAACACCATCGCCCTTGCTCCTAAAAAAAGCGACATTTATGACGAGAAAATCGTTCTTTTGTGGAGATGATTTATAAAATTATCAGCAAATTTTAATTATCATCTCGGTTTTTAAATTTAAACAAGGTTAAGACATGAATGAAAATTTAATAGCATATTTACTAGCATACATACTAGGCGGGATACCTTTTGGGCTCGTTTTTTGCAAACTTTTTTGCAACGTAAATATCACGCACTCTGGCAGTAAAAGTATAGGCGCTACAAATGTTTTACGCGTACTAAAAGAAAAAGAGCCAAAAAAAGCCAAAAAAATAGCCGTCTTAACCGTGGTTTTTGATGTTTTAAAAGGACTTTTACCATTAATCATCGCAAAAATGATCGGACTTAGCGAGCAAACTCTTTGGGCGATGGCAGTTTTATCAGTTATAGGACACTGTTTTTCACCGTTTTTAAAATTTGAAGGCGGCAAAGGCGTGGCAACGGGAGCCGGGGTGCTTGGGTTTTTTCTACATTTTGAGCTTTTAATAGCACTTGCGGTTTGGTTTATCATTGGAAAAATACTTAAAATAAGCTCTCTAGCATCACTTCTAGCACTTGTTGCACTTGTTATCTCAAGCTTTATTTTGCACCCAAATTTAGAGATAAACTCACATGCTCCGATATTAATTATCGCCTTTATCGTGATCTATAAACACGCACCAAATATCAAACGCCTCATTTGCGGCGAAGAGAAAAAAGTGATATGACAACAAAAATCACGACTTTGATTAAGGATTATGAGTTTGAAACCATAATCGGCATGCTTGATTTTGAGCGAGTAAAGCCGCAAAAAATTCGCATAAATGCAAATTTTACAAGCGATGGTTTTATCGACTATGTTGAGATCATAAATTTCATTGAAAATTTTTACAATGAGCATAAATTTCAAAGCGTAGAAGAGTCGGTTGAAAAAATTTCAATTGCTTTAAAGCAAAAATTCAGCAATTTAACAAGTCTAAATTTAGAAATTTTAAAGTTAGAAATTTTAAAAAATGCCCTTGTGGGCGCAAAAGTAGAAAGTATTTATTAAAAATTTATTAAAGTATCTTGAAAAATTGCTTAATTTATGATACAATCGCGCTTAAATTTTAAAACAAGGAATTAAAATGAGAATTTTAATAGTTGAAGACGAGGTAACCCTAAACAAGACCATCGCGGAAGGTCTACAAGAGTTTGGTTACCAAACCGATAGCTCCGAAAATTTCAAAGATGCCGAGTATTATATCGGTATTAGAAATTACGATCTAGTGCTAACAGACTGGATGCTACCAGATGGAGACGGCGTAGACTTAATAAATGTTATCAAACACAAGTCACCTCGCACTTCTGTTGTTGTTCTTTCGGCAAAAGATGACAAAGATAGCGAGATCAAAGCGCTTCGTGCCGGTGCTGATGACTACATAAGAAAGCCATTTGATTTTGATGTTTTGGTTGCTAGAATAGAAGCTAAACTTCGCTTTGGCGGAACAAATATCATTAAGATCGACGACCTTATCATTAACCCTGACGAAGAAAAGATAACGTACCTAGGACGCGACATAGAGCTTAAAGGCAAACCTTTTGAGGTATTAACACATCTTGCTCGTCACTCTGATCAAATCGTAAGTAAAGAGCAACTTCTTGACGCTATCTGGGAAGAGCCTGAGCTAGTTACTCCAAACGTTATCGAAGTTGCGATCAACCAAATTCGCCAAAAAATGGACAAACCTTTAAATATCTCAACTATCGAAACAGTAAGAAGACGCGGATATAGATTTTGCTTTCCCAAAAAAGCTTAAGAACTAGATTTATATTACAACTGGCATCCGCATCGATGATGCTAGTTGTAATTATCTCGGTAATACTCTACTACTACATCAAAGTAACTATTTTTGAAACTGCCGTTCAGGATCTAAATTTTGAAGCAAAAAGCATAGTTGAAAACAAAGAGAAATTTAATCCAAATAATCTAAAAAATTTTGACATTCAAATACCGCATAAAACGCTAAGTAATGTCCAAATCATACACACTAACACCAAAAAAAACCAAAAACCTTACTACTCTATGCAAAAAGAGGAAACTCATGTTTTTATGACGTTAAACTACCCTTACGATAGCGATTCGTATATGATCCTTAAAAAAGATACAACTTTACAAAGTAAAATAGTAGATCAAATTCTAATCGATATCATGATGGTAAACGCAAGTGCGATACTGCTGGTGCTTTTTTATGCATTGTTGCTTTCAAGAATGATGCTAGTACCGATAAAAATACTAACAACAAAACTAATCAATCTTGATGAAAAATTTTTAAAAGAGATAGATTTTAAGCATCTTCCGGAAGAATTCTGTCCGCTTGGAAACAGTATAAATAAACTCATAAATAGAATACAAACCTTTGTAAAATACCAAAAGGAGCTTTTCGTCGGTGTTGCACATGAACTAAAAACACCACTGGCGGTCATGAAAACAAAAAACGAAGTTACTCTTTTAAAAGAGCGTGACAAAGAGCGTTATATGGAGGCGCTGGTATCAAACAACGAAGCCATAAAAACCATGAATTCCATGATAAGTTCTATCTTAGAGATCGGGCGACAAGAGGGCGCACAATTTGAAGAGCCTGTAAATGTTAATGTTATTAGTTTTTTAGAAAAGCTTGGAAACGGCTTTAAAATTTTAGCTCATCAAGAAAGCAAAGAAGTTATCTTAAATCTTGAGCCAAAAATTTTAAATATGAAAATTCAAACAACATTACTAACTCATGTTATACAAAATTTCGTTCAAAATGCTATCAAATTTTCGCCAACCGGAGCAAAAATCACAATATCTTCAAAAGTCGCAAACTCAAATTTTATAATCGAAGTTACCGATGAAGGTGTCGGCATAGATGAAAGCAAGGATCTATTTGCTCCGTTTAAGAGATTTGGCGATAAGGGCGGAGCCGGACTTGGGTTATTTTTGGCAAAAGGTGCGGCTCAAGCACTGGGAGCTACAGTAAGTATCAAAAATAGAACCGATAGAAGTGGGGCTATTTCTACACTTATCGTGCCTATACAAAATCACAGAATCAAACAAACTTCTATCGGTAAAAAAGTTTAAAACAAGGCAAAGCAAAATGGCAAAAAGAACCGCGGTTATTGATCTTGGCTCAAATTCTATGCGTATGGCGATCTTTGAGCGCACGTCGCGCTGGGCATTTTTTATACTTGGCGAATACAAAATGAAAGTTCGTATAGGAGAGGGTGGATATGGCTCAAACAATGAAATTTCAGCCCAGTCGTTACAAAAAGCATACGAAGCCTTTAGCGAATTTAAAAATATAGCCAAAAGCTACAAATGCGGTAAAATTTTATGCGTTGGCACAAGCGCTCTTCGTGACGCTCCAAATTCAAGCGAACTCATCTCACTAATCCGCAAGAAACTTGATATCGGCATAAAGGTCATAGACGGCAAAAAGGAAGCTACTTACGGTGCAATAGCCGCAAATAATCTCCTATCGCCGATAAAAGAAGCCGTAACTATAGACATAGGTGGTGGCTCAACCGAGCTAGCTCGCATAAGCAACTCAAAAATCATAGACACGATCTCTCTTGATATCGGAACAGTGCGCTTAAAAGAGCTATTTGCTAAAAACAAAAGCGAAATTTCGACTTTCGTTCAAAATATATCAAAGCAAATTCCGCCACACTTTAAATCCCAAAACATCATCGCTATCGGTGGTAGTTTGCGTGCTATCTCAACTGCAATCATAACAAAGACAAATTATCCCCTAAACACCTTGCATGGCTTTTCTTATAAACTAAGCGATCAGAAAAATTTCATACAAAGCATAATAAACGCCGACTACGACGACTTGAATAAATTTCTAATCAAAAAAGACAGACACGATACTATAAGAGAGGGTGCGCAGATATTTTTAACCATAGCAAACGCACTTGAAGCAAAAACTGTGCACACAAGCGGAGTTGGTGTGCGTGAGGGCGTATTTTTGAGTGACTTTTTGCGTCCTAGTTTAAAATTTCCACAAAATTTAAATCCAAGTGTAAAAAGCCTGCAAGATCGCTTTATGCCTACTGCAAATAAAAACATCATAAGATATGCTAAAGAAATTTTCCTAGCACTTGCGCCTATACATGAGCTTAATGAAAGCTATCTTGAGCATCTTCTAACAGCAGCAAGACTGTTTAATATCGGTCAAGAGATCGGCTTTTACGGAGATCATCAAAACTCCGCGTATCTTGTGTTAAACGGGCTAAATTTCGGCTTTACACACGAGCAAAAAACTCTAATCGCAGCCATCATCGGAACAAACGGTAAAAAAACAGTATATGAGTACGAAAGATACAAGGCACTTTTGCCAAAGCAAGAACACGTCAGATGGTTAAGCTTTATACTAACTTTAGCAAAAATTCTTGATCTAAATTGCAGTGGAACGAAGCTTAAATTTGAGCTCATAGCCCATACACTTCAAATTTACGGAGCTAAAAATTTAATAATGTCAAAAGAGGAGATAAAAAAACTTGCAAAGCCTGAGCTTTTTGCTATCTGCTTTGCTTAGTTCATACTCATCTTGTCTTTATAGTCGCTAAGGCTGTTTTTGCGCTCTTCCAAAAATGAGCCTAGCTTCTTTTTATTATCTTCAAAAAACGCTTGAAAATCCTCTTCGTTTTGTATCTTGTCTTCACCAAAGCTATCAAGCATAACATTTGAGTTGCCGACTATCACAAGATATCTGCGATTTTCATAGCTTAAAAGCATAAGCTTATTGGCCTTATCAAGATGTTTTTCATATATCACGTTTACATCACTATTTTGATTTTTAAGAAGCCAGCTAATAGACTTCGTTTTGTTTGCAGGAGCTTGGGCAGGAGCCGTAAATCCTGAAAAATTTTGCTTACCAAGCATGATCTTTTTAAACACAAACAAGAACAATAAAAGCAAGACAAGGACACCAAGGATTATAAAATACCTTGAGTCCACAACCGGATCATTACTGTTTTTAGGGGCTGATGTAGACGGGGTTTCTACTTTTACACTTGCTTGTGGCATTGTAGCTACTTGGGCCGGTGTATTTTTCGGGCTTACTCTTATGCGAAGACCAAAACCATCTGTAGTTTTTGAAGCATTTACTACGATAGGATCTTGGGATTTTAAATTTAATATAAGTGAATTCTGCTTAGGTTCGATATCAAATTCTTGTAAAATTTTAGAATTTACAGCCTTGCTTACGGTTTGATCAAAACTTAGCGAATTTAGTATCAAAGACGTTGTATTTTTCTCGCGTTTTTGAAAGATATTTCCCTCATAAGGCGCATCAAAACTTAGCATGATATCTACACGGTCTGTTCTTTCGTAGATATTATATGTAAGTAGATTAGAAGCCAAAATGGGCAAAAAAGATATTAAAAACGTAAGTAAAATTTTCATAAAAGCTCTTTTTTAAAGTATTGTATAACCGACTTAGAGTCTAAAATTTCATTGATACGGATGGCTAGGTTTTTCTCGTAAACCATAACTTCACCCTTGCCAAAAATTCTATTATTTATATAAAGCTCCACGCTCTCTCCTGCAGGCTTTTCAAGATCTACAACAGATCCTGACTCAAGCTTTAAAAGCTCATGCACGCTTATAGTAGTCGTGCCAAGTTCCGCGATAAAGTCAACTCCGATGTCCATCAACTCATCATAGCTTTTAAACAAGCCAACACTGTCTAAATTTTCTAATTTTTCCTCTTCACTCATGCTTTTTTATAGCCTATCTGAAAAGTTCGGTTTTTCATTTTATATATAAATTTTTCATCAAGCTTGACGTGAAATTTATCAACTTCACCGAGAAATTCCGGAGTTCCAAGCTTATATGCGTCATCTTCTTGTTCATTTAGTAAATTTTTTGCTTTGCCGATGATCATGTTTGCTATCTCTTTGCAAAGATCATCAAGGTCATTTCCCTCAAATTCTTTAACTCCAAAAAACGCTTCTAGAAAAATTCTTAACGTATCTTTTTTAAAAAATAGATAAAAATGATACTCTTCTTTGCCTTTATATACAGGAATACTAGCACCATAAAAGCCGTTTCCGATACTTGACCCACTTTCTAGCTTAAAGCCTAAAGTATCAGAGCAAAGATATCTAGTTGATACGTCTATAACGTTTTTCATCTTATTTCCTTAAAAATTTATGACCTCTATTATACTTTGCATTTTCTAAAAAGGTTATAAATTTAGCAACCAAGCCAGCGCCGCACAAGGTAACATTATCACTGAAAATTCGCACTCATACGGGTAGCATTATCAAAAAGGATATGAAATGAACAGACGAAATTTCTTTAAATTTAGCGCCCTGTCTGCTGCTGGCACAGTCGTAACGGCAAATAATGCACAAGCAAGCGAAGTTAAGGACAAAGCAATGGCAAGCATTATCGATATTGATCTTTGCGATGGATGTAAAGACTTTGATATACCGCGTTGCGTAAGTGCTTGTCGCACAAAAAATGAGCAAATTTTTCCTGTTCCTAAAAAACCCATCATGCCGTATTTTCCTCAAAAGAAATTTGAGGACTACTCAGATCAAAAAGATAATATCTCACGCCTAACGCCATATAATTTTACCTATATAGAAACGCTAAAGATCGATGAAAAACAGGTATTTATACCGCGCAGATGTATGCACTGCGATCATCCACCATGTCAAAAGCTCTGCCCCTTTGGAGTCATAGGCAAAAGCGACGAGGGTGCTGTAAGTATAGATAAGGATTTTTGCGTTGGCGGGGCAAAATGCAGAGATGTCTGCCCTTGGGGAGTGCCGCAACGCCAAGCAGGAGTTGGTATATATTTAAAAGTTATGCCTAAACTTGCAGGCGGAGGCGTGATGTATAAGTGCGATATGTGTGCGGACTTACTTGCTAAAAACCAAAAACCCGTATGCGAAACGGCATGCCCGAAAAATGCCATAAAATTTGGCAAAAAAGATGAGATATTTGCCATTGCAAACGAGATGAAAAAGAGCCGTTTTATATACGGCATGAATGAAAATGGCGGAACCTCCACTATATACGTAAGTTCGGTTGATTTTAACACCATAGACGAAGCTATATCTAAAAAATATAAAGACAAGTCAAAATCCGGGATAATGGATATGAAATTTCACACAAATCCTCTGCGCAACTCTCAAAATCTTGCAATGGCTACGCTAATAGCCCCTATGGCTGCATTAGGTGCTGCAAGCATAGCCGTCATAAAGAGCAAAAAGGATAAAAAATGAATGATAAAGTCATTAGACAGAGCCTGCAAAATCGCATAATCCACTGGGGTATAGCCTTTAGTATTTTTGGGCTAATTGTCACGGGAATTTTACAAATGCCGGTAGCAAAAAGATATAATATAACTAAAGTTTTCGAGTGGAGTGGGGATTATTTTTTTACTCTAAATTTGCACTATATTTTTTCGGCTACGTTAATATTTTTTAGCTTTTATCACATCTTTTATCATGGACTAAAACGTGAATTTGACATAGTTCCAAGAAAAGCAGATATCAAAAATAGCTATCTTGTCATAAAAGCAATGATAAAAAAAGACAAAGAGCCTCCAAGCCCAAAATACCTGCCAGAACAGCGTATCGCCTACGCGGCAGCCGTGTTTATCATTGCTCTTCTTATCGTAACTGGACTAATTAAAGCGTATAAAAATTTATTAGGATTTGATATATCAAATTCACTCTATACCTGGGCGGCCACTTTACATAACGTAGGTCTTGTTTTGATAATACTTTTTATCATAGCTCACTTAATAGCATTTGTCCCAAAGGCAAATAGAGCACTTTTAGGCGGTATGTTTAGCGGTAAAATAGATAAAAAATACGCAAAACACAGACATAGTTTATGGAAAATAGAGTAGAAATTTTTAAAAATTTAAGCTACTTTTAATTTTGGTAGTAAAAATGAAAAAAGAGCTGAAACAACGCAAACTAACGATATAGCGTAAAATGTATATGTTATAGTGTAAGTGTCGGCTATCTTGCCAAAAAACGGTGCGGTTATCCCGCCTATACTAACGGCAAGTCCTAGTGTAACACCGGAAGCTAGCCCTATGTGATTTGGTAAGTAACTCTGCGCTAAAACAACCATAGGGCTATATGACATACCCATAGCGGCTCCAAGCGGTATAATCACGGCAAGTGCCATATAAAAGTTGTCATTTATTGCAAATAAAAAGATCGAAAATAACAAAAAAGTAAATGCAGACTTGATAACCGTGTGGTATCCGTATCTATCAGCCAGCACCCCACCAAGAAGCGTACCCGCCGCAACAATAGCATAGTAAGTGCTTAGTATAACGCTCGCGCTTGAAGCGGAATTTCCAAATTTACTTATAAAAAACAGAGCCAAAAACGTGTTTATACCGTGAAAAACTATAGACCTACTCATGATCACAACACAAAGATAGCCAAACGCACTCCAGTCATCCTTACTCTCTTTTTGCACTATCTTTTTTGTTTTAATATATGTCCCAAGCTCGCTTATGCCCTTATAATGATATATAAATAACATAGCAAAGATAACTTGAGGCAACAAAAACCATATCATGCCTCTAAGCCCAAAAAAATAAACAACTAAAGATACGAATACCGGACCCAGTGTAAAACCTAAATTTCCGCCAAATGAAAATATACTAATATTAATCGCACGGTTATTATCGTTTGAGGCTTGGTTGATGATCTTTGCGGCTTGAGGATGAAACATCGCCATGCCTATACCGCTTATCGTTACAGCAAAACAAAGTAGATAAAAATTTGAGCTAAATCCAACACAAGACATACCGCCACCTGCTAGTATAAGCCCGATCAAAACTATATATGGGGTATTTTTCTTATCGTTTATATATCCAATAAACGGCTGGACAAACGAGCCTATGATATTTGCATACAAAACAAGCATGGCTGCGGTTGTGTAGTCATAGTTATAAGTAGCGATCAAAAATGGCAAAATAGCGCTTAATGCACCTTGATTAACATCAGAGCAAAAATGCCCAAAAGATATTAGGTATTTATAAATTTTGTTGTTTGTCATTTAATTTTGCCGAGAGTTAAATTTAAAGAGGGGCTTCTCCCTCTTTAAATTTAAAAAAGCTCCGAGATCTTATCCATCAGCTCTTTGCCGCTGTATTTTGCCGTTAGCTCAACTATCGCAGTGCCAATTATCGCACCATCGGCATAGCCTTTGACCTCATTTGCATCAACGCTATTTTTAACACCAAAACCAACTGCAACAGGCAGGTCGCTCTTTGACTTTAGCTCCTTTACCAACATTGCCAAACGCTCATTACTGGCACGTTTTGAGCCGCTTACTCCAATAGCGCCGATAGCGTAGATAAATCCAGATCCAGAAGTTAAAATTTTATCCGTTCTATAGGCTGAAGTTACGCTAATAAGAGGCACAAGCGCTATCTTATGAGCCGTGCAAAGTTTGAAAAATTCACCATTTTCCTCATAAGGCAGATCAGGCACGATAAGCCCGCTTACACCGTATTGCGCGCATGTTTTTACAA
The DNA here is from genome assembly GCF_004803835.1 of Campylobacter sp. RM6914. Taxonomy (NCBI): domain Bacteria; kingdom Pseudomonadati; phylum Campylobacterota; class Epsilonproteobacteria; order Campylobacterales; family Campylobacteraceae; genus Campylobacter; species Campylobacter californiensis. Next base: position 1,475,991 of record NZ_CP012545.1, read on the forward strand.
ATTTTTCCATGCCGTATGAAAATATAAGATTAAAATATATCAAAAACACTATCGGCTTGTTAAATTCACCCTTGCACTCTTTTAAAATTTCAAACACGCTATCGGTATTTACGCCGTTTGCTGCTGTAGTAAAACTTGCCTCGGCTATAAGCTTGCCGTCTGCTAACGGATCCGAGTAAGGCACTCCAAGCTCAAGCAGATCAAGCGAACTTTTGTCATAATTTCGCAAAAATTCTTTCGTGTGTTCTATGCTTGGATATCCTGCGACGATATAGCCGATATTTGCCTTTTTGCCATTAAATGCTTCTCTTATCTTATCCATAAATTTTTCCTTTTTCATAACCCATTATCGTATCCATATCTTTATCGCCTCTGCCTGAAACGTTAACGACTATCGTCTTTTTAGACTCTAAACTTGGGCAAAGCTTTTCTAAATACGCCAAAGCATGCGAGCTTTCTATCGCAGGAATGATACCCTCAAGCCTTGTCGTAAGTCGCAATGCATTGACACACTCATCGTCAGTTATAGCGTAGTATTTTACACGCTTTATATCATGCAAATATGCGTGTTGCGGACCAACACCAGGGTAGTCAAGTCCTGCAGATATGCTATGAACCTCCTCTATCATGCCGTAAGCATCCTGAAGCACCATGGTTTTCATGCCGTGTATGATACCCTCACGACCGTTTGTAAGAGTTGCCGCATGATAAGGAGTGTTAGCACCAAGACCTCCTGCTTCTATGCCGATTAGTTCGGTGTCTTTATCATCTAAAAATTCGTTAAAAATTCCTATCGCGTTACTTCCTCCGCCAACACAAGCGATGATATAGTCAGCCTTTATGCCATAGTCTTTAAGCTGGGATCTAGTTTCACGCCCTATGATACTTTGAAAGTCGCGCACCATTTTTGGATAAGGATGTGGACCGACAGCCGAGCCTATAACGTAAAACACGCTTTCTATCTCATTTACCCATGCTTGTATCGCAGCCGTTGTCGCCTCTTTTAGCGTCTTTAGACCATCTTCTATGCTAACAACGTTTGCTCCAAGAAGCTGCATGCGGTAAGCATTCAGTTGCTGTCTAGCGATATCAACCGCACCCATATATACATCACACTCTAGCCCTAAAAGTGCCGCCGCAGTCGCACTAGCAACGCCGTGTTGTCCCGCCCCCGTTTCTGCTATGATCTTTTTCTTACCCATCTTTTTAGCAAGCAAAGCTTGTGCTAAAGCGTTGTTTATCTTATGCGCTCCTGTATGGTTTAAGTCTTCTCTTTTTAGATAAATTTTATGCCCATAATGCTCACTTAGGCGCTTTGCATAATAAAGCGGACTAGGACGTCCAACATAATTTTTAAGCAAGTCGTCTAGCTCTGCTTGAAATTGTGCGGTAGATGCGATACTTTCATACGCACTCTCTAGCTCATCAAGCGCAAACATCACGGTTTCAGGCACAAACTGACCGCCGAATTTTCCAAAATACGCCTTTTTATCCATATTTTTTATCCTTTATTCTATTTTCATTTTGTTATTTACTATAGCGGCTAGCACGGCTACCTTGCTTGGAATTTTTATAAATTTTTCATCTTCAAGCTTGCTATTTGCATCTATTACAAGTGGATGAAATTTTAACGCCGCGCATGCGTTGTTTTCATCTATCCCACCTGCTATACCAAAGCTAAACGGCTCTAAATTTTCAAGCTTTTGCCACTCAAAACTAACACCGTTTCCGCCTAAATTTCTTCCTTTGCAGTCATAAAGCACCATGTCGTTTGGTTCATTTGTTTTTGGAAGATCACCCTCTGAGACACTTAAAACACGCCAAACCTCAACATCTAAATTTTTTAGACCAAGATATAAACTTTGGCTTATTTCGCCATGAATTTGAGCCACATTAAGCATTGCAAATTCACAAAGCTCAACTATCTCGCTATCGCTTTGTCCCGCAAAAACACCTACACACTTCCTATCCCGCTCCCGCGCTAAGGCTGAAATTTCCTTTGCCGTATCAGGAGCTACTTGACGCACACTTTGTGCAAATATCACGCCTATATAATCAACATCAAATTCAAGCACATCAAGCGCTTCTTTGACGTTTTTAATACCACAAATTTTAAGACGTGTAGCGTTTAAAGAACTCATAGGCTTTCCCGCTTTCTATCGCTTCAAGCACGATCTCTTTGGCATCCATAGGTGTTTTAACCACGTCTGCCGCATATAGTGCAAACATTGCGTTTAGCACGACTATATCAAGCTTTGCGCCCTTTACTTCGCCTCGCAAAGTCGCTTTTAAAATTTCGGCGTTTTCTTCGCTTGTGCCACCCTCTATGTCGGCGTGAAACGCTCTTTTAAAGCCAAATTGCTCCGGTGTTATGCGGTATTCTAAAATTTTACCGTCTCTTACCTCATGAACTAACGTCTCATCGCAAAGTGTGATCTCATCCATGCCGTCCATACCGTGAACAACCAAGGCGTGTTTTCTACCAAGCTTTAAAAGAGTCTTTGCCATTAGTTCGTTCACCTCTTCAAGATAGTTGCCTACCATTTGAAATTTAAGTCCTAAATTCGGGTTTAAAAGCGGTCCTAGCATATTAAAGCAAGTGCCTATTTTCAGACGATCACGCACCTCTTTTACCTCAGCTGTTATTTTATGGAAAAACGCCGCATGGAAAAAGGCCAAATTTTCATTTCTGATCCTCTCGCGATTTTCATCTATACTTGCGCTTAGTTTTACACCTAGCGCGCTTAACGTATCGCTACTGCCGCTTTTGCTTGTTATGGCTTTATTGCCGTGTTTTGCAACCTTTACACCAAGACTAGCAAGTATAAACGCAACCGTAGTTGAAACATTTATAGTTTTTAACCTATCGCCTCCGGTACCAACTATATCAAACATATCGCTTGGGTCATTATAAGTTATGGAGTATTTTAGGATATTTTGCACCAAAGCCGCAACGCTTTCAGGATAAAGGCTCTTTTCGCTTATAAGCACAAGCAAGCCGGCCAGCTGAACAATGTCGTATTCTTTATCGTTTATAGCTTTGCAAATAACAGCGTAATCAGCCCCATCAAGCATCAGACCCTTTTGTAGTTTTATCATAAATGGTGCAAAATTTACCACTTCATTCTCCTTTATCATCTCTTTTTTGTTTATATTTAAAAAATTATCGATTATTTTTTTGCCATACTGTGAAAAATAGCTTTCAGGATGAAACTGAACACCGTATATTGGGCGATCTTTTACCTTTAAAGCCATCACTACGCCATCATCACTTACAGCCAAACACTCTAAATTTTCGCTAAGTTCATCGACATAAAGCGAGTGATAGCGCATGACGCTAAATTTTTGCGGAAGTCCCGTAAATAATGGCTCGGCATTTAAAATTTCAATATCTGAAGTCTTACCATGAAAAGGCTTTTCAAGACGCTTTATCACACCGCCAAAACATAGTCCGATCGCTTGATGACCCAGACAAATTCCAAGTATCGGCTGGGTTAGATCTGACTTTAAAATTTTTAGACAAATTCCACTATCTTTTGGGTGTTTTGGGCCCGGGCTTAAAATTATTTTTGTAGGATTTAGTGACTTTATCTCACCAAGAGTAATTTTATCGTTTCTAACACATAAAATTTCCTCATCGCTTAGATCCTCTAAATACTGTTTTACATTAAAAACAAAACTATCGTAATTATCAATTAAAAGTATCATCTTACCTCTTTGCAATTATCTCTAAAAACCCTAACGACACTGGCGCGTTTATGGCAAATTTCAGCGTATTCATTCTTTGGAGTAGAGTCATAAACTATACCAGCACCGGCTCCCACAAAAACATCTCTAAAGCCTTTTGTGTCGGTCTTTGCATTAAAAAATGCCGAGCGTATCAATATCGCCATTTGCACGTCACCGTTAAAATGTAAAAATCCTATACCGCCGCCATATATGCCTCTTTGAAGACCTTCAAGCTCAGATATGATCTGCATGGCACGAATTTTTGGCGTTCCACTAAGTGTTCCTGCAGGAAAAATACTTCTAATAACATCAAGCCACGAAAGGTTATCGCGGCAAATTCCATAAACCTCGCTTACGATATGCATAACACTCTCGTAATACTGAATATGCATTGGATTTTTTACAACTACGCTTCTTGGCTTTGCCACATGTCCGATATCGTTTCGCGCCAGATCTATTAACATCTTATGTTCGGCTAGCTCTTTTTCATCGCTTAAAAGATCGTTTTTTAACCTCTCGTCTTCATTTGCATCGCTTCCTCTTGGACGAGTTCCTGCTATCGGTGCAACGAAAATTTTTTTATCTCTCATTTCAAAAACAAGCTCAGGCGAAGAGCCTACGATATCGCCGTAAGGTGTGGGAAAATGAAACATATATGGGCTTGGATTAAGCGTGCTGAGTTTTTTATAAAACTCCACGCTATCTAAATTTGATGAGATTTTTAGCTGTTTTGCAAGAACAACTTGGAAAACATCGCCCGATCTTACATACTCTTTAGCTTTTTCAACAATATCTTCAAAATGTTTCTTTTCGGCATCTAAATCTGTTAAAATTTGAAATTTTGCCTCTTGATATTTACTCTCTAATGGCTTTAGCTCTTTTAAAAACTCGTAATAATCATTCTTATCGCCGTAAAATGTATAAATTTTACTCACTTTATCAAAATGTAAATAAGCATTTGCATTTGCGTAAAAAAACTCCGGAAATTCATATGCACACTCGCTAGGCTCGGCTATATCTTCAAAAAATTTAACACTTCCGTGAGCAAAAACACCAAAAAGACCCGCAAACGGAGCTTGGCTCTTTTGAAGATTTGCATTATAATATCCCACGAGTGCGTCTAAATCATAATTTTTAGCGTCAAAATATTCGCAGTCTATGCCGATTATCGCTTGAAATTTATCTTCTGCAAGGTAGCTTTTAGGGAATTTGTTTTTGATCTGTTCGTAGTAAAAAATCGGTTCATATAAGAGCATTTGATTTCCGTTATAAAATTTTACTTTCATTATAAATAAAAAAGCTTTGCATTTTTTAAAATTTAAAATTCTTTTTACATTTTAAACAAAATCAATACGCATTTTACACAACTTTAAATTCATTTTGATAAAATTCGAGTTTTATAAGGACTTACCATGCTATTTGCTCTTTTGTTGATTGTTGGCACATTTGTGGGCTTTATCTCGGGATTTTTCGGTATCGGAGGCGGGACTATCATAGTGCCTATCATGCTAGCTTTAGGCTATAACATCAAAACTGCTATAGGCATAAGCATAACGCAAATGTTAATGGGTGCTATCTTTGGCTCATACATGAACTATAAAGCCGGTCTTTTGCGTCTAAACAAAGGAATTTATCTAGGTCTTGGCGGCATGAGCGGGGCTAGTCTTAGCGGATATATCGTGGAGCTTGCACCTGAAATTTTACTAGAGAGTATCTTGCTTGCGACATTTGCTTTTTCTATTTTTAGACTTTATTTTACAACCGTCAGTGAAAATTCTTCACCAAATACTTCAAATTTATTGCTATTTTTAGTAGGTTTTTCAGTTGGAGCTATAGCAATTAGTATCGGTATCGGCGGAGCGGTTTTTATAACACCTATTTTGGTTGGATTTTTAGGGTATGAGATGAAAAAGGCGATTTCCATGGGCGTCTTTTTTGTTATGTTTGCTTCTATTTCGGGATTTATTTCTATGGCATACCATGGGCACGTGGAGTATGCAGAGGGCTTTACTTTGGGTATCGGTGCGCTTTTAGGAGTTTATTTTGGCACAAAAACAACTCACAAAACAGACAAAAAAGTTCTTAAAAAATGGTTCTTACTTCTTTATCTGGTCATGAGTTCGTTGATGATAAAAAAGATATTTTTTAGTTAAAATTCTCTAAAAAATACGCCTCGCTTAGCTTGTTGCTAAGCTTATTTAAAAACTCATCCGCATTTTTTAGAGCAAGCGAGGTTTTTATCTCTTCAAGGCTATTTTGACCATCAAATTTTAATGCCGCTTTAGCCTCGCTAGGAGTTAGCTCAACTTTTAAATTTAGCTCATTTGCAAGCAGTATCACAGGACTTGGCTCGTTTATAAAATACTCAAGATAACGTGCAACACAAGGTTTTATGCGAGTTTTACCCTTTTTGTATTTTACATGATGAAATTTCTTTGGCGCTATGCTAACATTTTGTGTGGCAAAAATTTCGATAAGTTGCGAATAAGTGCTTTGCAAATCCTGCTCTAACATATTTGATAGCTCTGACAAATTTAAACTTTGCGGATATGCGTTTTTTAATGCCTCATAAACTGCGTTACCGCTTTTATCGTCTCTTGAGTGAAGGATAAAATTTAATTTACTAAATTCATTCACGCCGATATCCATATCAAAGTCACTCCTGTCGCCTAAAATTTCACTCTTCATAACAAGACTTTTTCTAAACGAGCGATTAAGCATAAAATCCCTCATCTGCTCGCCCTCTATACGGCTTGGGTAGTTTTGCGAGATATGAGCGTCAAAGCGGTAAATCCCAAGACTGTTTCTAAAAATGTCATCAAGCCCTGCATCTATAAGATAGCAAAGCCCGCTCTTCTTAAGAGAAGCGGCAAATTTATAAAAATACATTGGGTCATTTGAAGTCTCTAAAAAATCATGCAAAACATAATAGTCATGTCCTTTTTTGATGATATTTTGCAAGAAATTTGCCTGAGTTAGTAAAAGCTGGGTACTATCTCTTAAGGTCGGATCATTTTGCGCTTGTAAATTTATCCTAAGATAATCACTTAAAAATTTAAGCTCTTTTTTTGCTTTTTCAAGTCTGCTTGTTTGATCTTTTTGAGTAGATGAAACAAATATCATATAATCACGCAAAATATCAAAACTCTTCCAACCCGGATAGACATTATATGAGATATAGGCTATGCCATTTTGGCTTAAAAGCTCGTGTATAAGGCGTAAGATAGCCTCTTTAACTTCATCGCAAACCCAGCTATAAAGCCCATGTGCGATAATATAGTCAAATTTGCCAAGCTTTTTCAACTTATCTTTGTCGATACTTAGGATATCTTTTTCGATAAGTTTAAAATTTTCAAGACCCATGCCTTTGGCTATCTCGTTACCGACTTTAACCTGAGTGCTTGAGATATCAATACCAACAACATCGGCTTGGCTGTTATGGACTGCAAATGGAAGGATATTGCCACCGTAAGCGCAACCAAGCTCAAGCACACGAGCGATATTTGCCTTTGGTGCATCTAAGCCTAAAAATTCAGCTACCGACTGAAGTCTTAACGGCGAGCAGTCTGCAAACGCAGCTGAAAAATAAGGGAATTCATCATAGTATTCTTTTACGTTTTGCATTTTTATCCTGGATTTATTGTTATTTATGCTTTTTGTAAAACATAAAGCATCTCTTTGACGTAAGTATCTCTTGCGCCCAAATTTCTACTACCTCTAAAGGCGTTATATCGTTGTTCTAAAATTTTTAGTTCGCCCATTTTGGCAAGATTATGGACAAAATTTTCTCTTGTTATAAAGCCCTCTGAGTTAAACGAGATAAGTACAAACCGCGCTTTTAGTGAATTTATAAGGTCAAAAAATGCTTCGGGCGCTTTTGTCTTTTGGTTGTAAACAGAGCGGTTCCAGTCTTGCGAGATACCGGATACTTTTGAAATTTCACTTGGTCTTTCGTTTTTAGCGATCAAATTTAGCATGAAGTAATTTGAACTATAAGGGTGCTGGTTATAAGGAGGATCAAGATATACAAGATCAAGCGTGTCAAGATCTGAAACAATGGCGTTTGCATCCTTTTGAAACACCGTATACGGCACACTAAAATTTGAAAAAACAGGCATTTTAAGCAAGATATCGCCGGTTATTCGTTTTAATGCGTTTTGCCCCTCTCCTCCGTATTGTCCTATGCCCTGTTTGTTTTTATAAAATCCCTTAAACACGCCGCTTGTATTTGCGCGGTTGCTAGCCTCATAAAGCAAGGGTGCGATAAAGAATTTTTGCATTTCACAAGGTAGATCATCGATCAAATTTCTAGCCGTATCGATAAATATCGCATTTTTTCTAGTGTAAAAGGCACGTTCGCCTTTTTGTATGTTTTTATCATCTTTTGGCGCATAAAGCTCTGTTATAAACCCTGGCTTTAGTTCCTTGTTTATACGCTTTACAAATGCTTGATATGATGCTTTTAAATGTGTCTTAAACTCTTCATCGGCATTGTATAGATAGCATTCGTTTGCTATACGCGAGTAAAGCTCGATGTCGTTTGCTATTATAAAATTTGAATGCTGTTTTAAAAACCTAGCCACTATGCCAGAGCCTGAAAACAGATCACCACAGCTAAGTTTATCTTTATCAAGCTTGCTCTTGGCATACTTTACGCCCTGCCCGATAAGCCCGAGCAAGGCGCGTTTGTTGCCAAGATATGTTAAAATTTGTTCTTTTAAAAAGGCGGGATTTTCAGCCATTTTTACGAGCAAATTCTTTCATAAAATCAACCAAAACTTTTACATCGTTTTGACTTACGGCATTGTAGATTGAAGCACGTATGCCACCTAAATGACGATGTCCTTTAAGCCCTAGCATGTTGTGTTTAAGTGCTTCTTCTACAAACAAAGGCTCAAGGGTGGCATCAGGAGTGATGTTATAGCTTACATTCATTACTGAACGATGCTCTTTTTGTGCGTGTCCTTTGTAAAAGCCACTAGATCCGTCAATCGCATCATAAAGCAACTTAGCCTTAGCGTCATTACGAGCTTTTATGCCTTCTAGTCCGCCATTATCCATTATCCACTGCATTGTTAAATTTAATAAATATATCGCAAATGTCGGCGGTGTATTATAAAGACTTTTTGCGTCCGCATGGGTTTTGTATCGTAAAAATGTCGGCACATTTTGACTACTTACGCGCTCTATCAAATCCTTTCTTATTATCACGATAGTTACACCACTAGGACCGGCATTTTTCTGTGCTCCGCCGTATAAGATACCAATATCACTAAAATCAAGTGGCTGCGAGAAGAAGTCACTACTTGCATCAACAACAAGCGGTGCTTTACTTTTTGGAAGTGCTTTATACTGAGTGCCATATATCGTGTTGTTTGAGCAGATATAAGTATAGTCTGCATCATCGCCAAATTTTATCTCGGGGATATAGCTAAATTTATCATCTTCGCTTGAAGCTGCGACACGGACATTTACACCCATTAGCTTTGCTTCTTTTATGGCCTTGTTTGTCCAAACGCCCGTGTTTGCATACTCACACACGCCGCCTTGACTTAAATTCATCGGTATCATAGCAAACTGCAAATGTGCTCCGCCTTGTAAAAATAGCACCTCATACTCATCGCCTATACCATAAAGCTTTTTAATCTTATCCATCGCGCCAAAATGCACCTCTTCATAGGTCTTTGAGCGATGTGAAATTTCCATAACAGAGTAACCCTCTCCTCTATAATCAACAAGCTCTGACTGCGCGTGTTCTAGCACGCTCAAAGGTAGTCCCGTAGGTCCTGCACTAAAATTTATCATTCTCATGTTTGCTCCTTAAATTTTGGCTGTTATCTATAAAATTTTTGCTTTTTTAATGGCGTTTTGTCCGACAAGTTCTACTTCGTCGCCCGCTTGCAACTCTTCAAGTATAGCATTTGTGTTATTTAAGCGCACTTGAATTAAGCCTTTTGTGCTCTCAAAAAAGCTCTGGCGTGCCTTATATGTAGCATTTAACTCATTTATCTTGCTCTCAAGCTTTAAAATTTTACCCCTTAAAAGCATATCAAGCTTTTGAGAACTTGCTAAAATTTGTGCTATTTTAAGATCAATTTTGACTTTTAGGGCATTCGTAGAAAGCTTTGCCATGATAAAATTTAGTCTATTTTCAAGCTTTGAAATTTTTTGTAGCATAACCGTATCAAGCGACTTTTCAACAGCGTCTAAATATTGTAGAATTTCATTTTCATCTGGCAAAATTTGCATCATAGCAGCTGTTGGGGTCGGTGCCCTAAAGTCAGCCACAAAGTCACTTATGACATAGTCTATCTCATGCCCTATCGCCGATATTACAGGCGTTTTAGCGTCAAATATCGCCCTAGCAAGACCCTCATCGTTAAAACACCACAAGTCTTCCCTACTACCGCCTCCGCGCGCCAATATAATCACATCAACGCCATATCCGTCAGCTTTTTTAAGCGCACTTATGAGCGAGGTTGGTGCATTTTGACCTTGAGTTAATGCATCAAATATAAAAATTTCAGTCAGCTTCCAGCGAGAATTAGCGACCTTTAGCATGTCTTGTAAAGCCGCAGAAGTTGCCGAAGTAACAAGTGCGACCTTACGAGGCATACGCATAAGTTGTTTTTTGCAAGACGCGTCAAAAAGCCCCTCTTTTGATAGCTTTTCTTGGAGTTGCTTAAACGCAAGTTCTAGCTCGCCCTCGCCGTCAGGACGCATGGATGAGGCGATAAGCTGATAGCTCCCGCTTGGTGTATAAAGCGAAATTTTACCGTAAATTTGCACCTTCATACCATCTTTAACGTCAAATTTAAGTTTGGCATTACTCATACGATACATTACGCACGAAATCGCCGCTCGCTCGTCCTTTAGTGCAAAATACCAATGCCCAGAGCCATGCTTTGTAAGACGCGAAATTTCACCGACTACTTCAACATACTCAAAATGCGTCTCAAGCAAAGCCTTAGCTTGTTCGTTTAACTCAGATACGCTTAGCATTTTGCACCGTTAAAATTTATTAAATCTTTGGCATAAATTTTTAGTGTATTCATAAATTTTTGAACGTTAATTACAATGTGTTTTTTCTTAAGCGTAGTAGATTTTAAAATTTTAAAATCAACCGCAGGCACAAGAAAAGACCAAGCGGTCATTAGCGCACTTTCTTTGCGATAAATAGCGTTGAGATATCCATACTAAAACCGCGACACACCTCAACTTCAAATCCCGCTTCATAAAGCTCATCACAAAAAGTCTTTGCGTCTAAGAAATTCTCTATCGAGCTTGGCAGGTATTCGTAAGCCTCTTTGTTTTTAGAGATAACTCCGCCTATACGAGGTAAAATTTTACTAAGATAAAAGTCCCTTATCGATGTTATAAGACCTTTTTTACTGCGTTTTGTAAATTCAAGCACAACCACATAACCGCCTGGTTTTAAAACACGGTTAAACTCACGTAGTGCAGCCTTGCGCTCTACTACGTTTCTTATGCCATAACTTATACTTAAAATTTGAGCAAATTCATCACCTAAAGTCGTGTTATCCGCATAAGCTTCGATAAATTTAAAATCCGGAAATTTAAGTCTTGCAGCATCAAGCATGCCACTTGAAGGGTCAACCCCCACAAGCTCGTCTATATGAACTCCAAATTCACGTGCCATACTCTTCCAAATACCCATCATATCGCCTGTTCCACACGCTACGTCTACGATATTTATACTTTGTGCGCGAAATTTTTCAAGCATGTATCTGCAAGCAAATTTACGCCAGCTAACATCTATGCCAAGACTCAAAACACGATTTGCCAAGTCATAAGTAGGCGCTATCTCATTGAACATTTGAACTATTTTTTGTTGTTTTTCCATAAATTTTAAGACCTTTTTAAATGTAATAATACTTTAATTTTCGTGAAATTTTACATGTTTTTTCGACAAATTTTACCCTTTTTTGCAAAATTTCTTCTCTTAGTTTATAAATTTGTTTATAAATTTTTGACTGTAGTTTTTTCACTCTTTGGCTTGGCGGCATTTTGTCTAAAATTTCAAGCCATATATCGCGATCTTGAAGCGAGCCAAAAAGCTCTTGTATAAATTTAAGACGACTTTCGTATTTTTTAAAATTCCCGACATAAAGAGTGTTTGAAAAATACTCCATAGCATATCTTAAACGCTTAAGTTCGATCCTGATCTTATGAAATTTTTCGTTTGCACTTTTTTCATTTAGGGCCATGATCTTGCGCTCAAATGCCACAAGTTCTCTTCGTATATGATATGACGCGACTGTTTTTAGATCAAGCTTGGCTTTTGGACCGTTATAAAAGTCGCTTTCTTCTTTTAAGAACAACTCCCAATCATCTAAAAATTCATAATTTTTAACATCGCTTAGAAATTTTTTTATCTCTTCGCTCTCTTTTTCATTGGCTTTACTTATAAAATACACTATCTCATCAACATTTTTTTGAGAGCTCAAAAAGTCCAAAAATACATCAAAATCACGTTTTAGGTTTGTAGAATTTGCCAAAATTTTAAATTTATCACTAAAAATTTCAGTCGTTTTTTGGTCAAAAATATCACTAAACATACGAAGCAAAGAGCGAGTTTTACGTAAATTTACGCGAAACTGATGAAGCACCTCCTCATCAAATGTCAAAAGATACTCATCTTTGTATTTTTTGATATTATTTAAAATTTTAAAAAACAAAACTCTAAACGCCTCTTTGCTGTCCATGTTAGGCGGAAATTTAAGCTCGACATCGCTATTTTCCAAAACATTAAAGATATTGTTTATACTAAAATTTACATTTGGATCGCCGCATATCGCAAGATTTTTATTTTTATATTTTGCATCACATGTAACATCGCTGTGTATAAAATTTGAAAAAAATTCAGGCAGCTTATAAAAAACGGCAGTTTGCTCATCTTTAAATTCAACCTCAAACGTGCAAAGTCCGTTTAGTTCAGCGTTAAAAATGTCGATATTGCAGGAGTTATTGTTTAGCTTAAAGAGATAACGATCTTTTTGTATAAGTGTGCCGATGCGATTTTTAAGAGCCTCTTTAAACTCTTTTTTGTCGCACTCGCACTCGTTTTCTTCGCGTATAAGTCCTTTGCCGATTTTAATGGTTTTTATAAATTTACCATCTTCGCTTCGGTATCTTATCTCTTCGTTTTTTGTGATTTTTATGTAAAATTGCAAAATTTCAAGGTGCTTAAATTTCAAACCTTCTTTTTCTAAGAAACTAATAATTTCAGCATCATGAAGCAAAAATTTACGCTCTATCTCTAAACCCATCAATGCCCCCTGAAATTTTTTATATATTTTATCAGGTTATGGCTTAAAATGCGAAAGAAAGCGCCTTTTATCTACAATGTTTACAGCTTTTTACACTCGCTACTATGTTTAATCTCTCTATGATATTGCAAAGTTTTTGCTCTAATTTCTCTTGGTATTTTCCAAGCTCAGAGTCTTCGTAGCTTACATCTTCAACATTTCCGCAACCCTCGCAAACAACGTGTATATGCGGATGCTCGTAGATGTCGTATCTTGGTTTTTGATTTACGATATTAACCTCGACAACAAGACCTTCATCTTTTAAGGTATTTAAATTTTTATAAACGGTTGCCAGCGAGATCGATGGGTTTTCTTTTAAAATTTCCTCATAAAGTTCATCGATAGTCGGGTGTGTGTGACGATCAAGTATCTTTAAAACACTCAATCTTTGCGGTGTCACTTTTAGTCCAGAGTGTTTTAACATTGATATATACTGCATATTATTTCCTATTTTTTAGAGAATAATACTACATTTACTTTTAAAAATGGCTTTATTATCTAATATTAATTATCTAATAATAATTTTTGAGCTATTTGTTCTGCACTTATACCAAGATAGTTTTCAACTTCTGCGGTATTACCGTGTGGAATAAAAGCGTCATTATACTCGAAACTTGCTATAGATACGTCATAAATTCTATTGTCTTGCAAAAATGCGCTTAAAATTTCACCTACTCCGCCTTTTTTGGCGCTATCGCTAATGATATACCATTTTTTGCAGCTCTTACTAAGCTCCAAAAGCATCTCTTTATCAAGCGGCTTTACAAATACCAAATCAACAAGACTCACATCAAGGCTATCCTTGAGTAAATTTCTTACACTAAGACCCTTTGCAACAGCATTACCGTAACAAATTATCGCCGTGTCAGCGCTTCCTTTGATTAAAATTTCGCCTTTGCCAAGCCTAAAATCCTTTGCCTCAAATTCATCATTTAAACCAAAAGCTCCACGAGGATAGCGAAAAGCGCTAACTCCTTTGTAACGATAGGCAAATTCCATGGCTTTTTTCATGCTAGTTTCGCAACGTGGGGCAAACATCACGACATTTGGGATAGCGTTTAAAAAGCTTATATCAAAAGCACCCTGATGTGTCTCTCCGTCTTCTCCGACTATGCCAGCTCTATCCATAGCAAATGTGATATTTAATTTTTGTATACAAGCATCATGTATAAGCTGGTCGTATGCGCGCTGCATAAAAGTAGAGTAGATAGCAACGAACGGTTTAAAGCCCTCTTTTGCCATCGCCGACATTGAAGTTACCGCGTGTTGTTCAGCGATCGCCACATCCCAAAAACGCTCTGGAAATTTTTCTATCAAAGCGTCTAGCCCCGTGCCTGTTGGCATGGCTGCTGTTACACCGACGATGTCGCTATGCTCTCCAGCCATCTTTAAAAGATGTTCGCTAAATATTGCCGTGGCTGACTTGTTTGACTGTTTTTTTATAAATTCCCCGCTCTTTAGGTCAAATGGACCAACTCCATGCCAACCGGCAAGATAACCCTCTGCATACTCGTATCCTTTGCCCTTTAAAGTCTGAACATGCACGATAACAGGCTTTCTCATCGCTTTTGCTGTTTCAAAAGTGCTTAGAAGCGAAGAGAGATCATGCCCGTTTACCGGACCTATATACTCAAGTCCTAACTCTTCAAAAAACATACCAGGAGTGATAAGTCTTATGCCCTCTTCCATCCTGCGCGCCATGTAAGCGGCACCGTCTGGCATATACTCTAAAAATTTCTCGACTCTGCCTTTAAATTTTTGGTAAAACTGTCCAGCCATCATCTGGCTTAAATACTTGCTAAGCGCGCCGATGGGTTTACTTATGCTCATTTCATTATCGTTTAGCACGATAACACATGGGTATTTTCGGTCGCCTAACTCATTTAACGCCTCATACGCCATACCTCCGCTAAGCGAACCGTCACCGATAATAGCAACAGGTATGCGGTCTTCATTCTTTAGTTTTATTGCCTTTGCTGCGCCCACGGCTAGCGATATAGATGTAGAGCTGTGCCCCGCGATAAAGTAGTCAAATTTACTCTCACTGGGCTTTGTATATCCGCTTACGCCTCCAAATTTACGCAAGGTATCAAACTGATCCCAGCGTCCGGTTAGTAGCTTGTGCGCGTAACTTTGATGGCTTACGTCAAATATAAAAGGATCTTTTTTGACATCAAAAATATAATGCATAGCTACGATGATCTCGACTGCGCCGATATTAGAGCTTAAGTGTCCGCCGTTTTTGCTTACGGTTTGTAAAATTTTATCTCTAAGCTTATGGCAAAGCTCGTTTAGTTCTTCTAAATTTAATCTTTTAATATCCAAATTTTGCACTTACTCACCAACCAACATTTTTAACTTTTCAATCCTAGTTTCGATAGTCGCGTCAATGTTTCCAACCTCACTAATAATCACAACCCCACCCTTGCTAATAGCATCATCGGGAATGATTTTGATATTTTCTTTTGCACTAAAGTGCGACTTTAGATACTGAGCGTCGTCCGGATGAACTCGAATTTGGATATTTTTTGCATCGCTTAAATCACGCACCAAAGAGCTTGAGATATTTGTAGCTATGAGTGCCGAATTTGATGAAATTTCTTTTGCGACTATCTCTTTTGCTATTAAAGTAGCAGCATCGGTAAGTTCAGTCTCGCTCTTTTTTAAAAATTCTTCAAATTTATCATATTCGTCATCAAGTTTTGCAATAGATGATGTAAATCTAGCTTCAAGCTCAGCGATCTTAGCTTCATATGATGTGCTTGCTTGAGCTAAACCTTCGTTTCTGCCATCCTCTTTTGCGCGTAAAATTTCACTCTCAAGCCTTTTAGCAAATTCACTTTCTTGGTTTTCTATTTGCATTTGAAGCTTGATGATGTTTCCACTAAGTTCGTCAGTTTTTTTAAGCAATTCTTCAACAAAATTTACATCAAAACCTGCTTGAGGCTGGTTTAAACTTTGCTGTGGTTGTTGGAACTGGCTTTGCCCAGGCTGGATAGGATCAGACTCTTGCGTCTGTGCAACCTGGCTTTGCGGAGTAGCATACTCCACAGCAGGCTCGTCAGAAACCATTAACATCTCTTCGCTGTATTCGTTACCTCTGCTGTCATTACCCAGTACCTTAAAGCGGTAGTTCTCAACAAAATGCGTTGATGCATTTTCGTTTGTTATGACGCTACTTTTCATTTTCTACTCTATCATCTCGTCTGCTTCACCGACTTGGAATACTCCCTGCTCGGCTAGAGCTTGAACTGCTTCTACTATGCGACGCTGCGCCTCTTCGACATCCTTAACACGAACGGCTCCAAGATAGCTCATCTCCTCTTTAAACGCTTCAGATGCACGCTGCGACATGTTGCCAAGGAATTTATCTCTAAGAGCCTCACTTGAGCCCTTAAAGGCAACCATAAGGTCTTTTTTATCAACATTTTTAAGAATTTCTCTAATGGCGGTATCATTAAGCGTGATAATATCTTCGAAAGTAAACATAAGCTCTTTGATTGTAGTTGCAAGCTTTTGATCGTTTTGTTCGATCCTCTCGATAGTTGTTTTGCTAGCTTTTTGGCCAAGGCGGTTAAGCACCTCTGCAACGGCTCTTGGACCGCCGACTTCGACTTTGTATGAGGTAAGACTTTCAAGTTTACCTTCAAGGACGGTAGAAACACGTTTGATAACAGACGGGCTGATATCGCCTAAATTTGCCATCCTAATCACAACTTCCCCTCTAAGCTCATCGCTAAAAAACGAAAGCGTTTCCGCCGCACTCGTAGAGTCCATGTGAGCCAGGATTAGCGCGATAGTTTGCGGGTGTTCTTTGATGATAAAGTCGGCTAGTTGCTGAGGCTTGATCTTACTAAGATAGCCAAAGCTTTTTGTATTTTCCATACTTTTTGCTAGTTTATCAAGGATCTTTTGCGCCACTTCGGCTCCAAAAGTTCGATATAAAATTTCTTTTGCGTATTCTAAACCACCGCTTCTCATGTATTGATTTGACTGCATGAGAGCATAAAATTCTTCCAAGATAGCAGCAGCTACTTGCTTGTCTATGTTTCTTGCGGTTGCGATATACCCCGATATATCAGTGATAACATCAACATCCATATGAGAAAATATAAGGCTCGTCGCCTCCTCACCAAGCTGAATAAGAAAAATAGCAATCTTTTCAGGCATAGAAAGGTCATCATATATCATCTTTTGTTGTTCGGTTAATTTTACTGACACTAAATCTCCTTGCGGACGTTAAAGTCACTATCGTTTCTAACTAGCTCTTGAAGCAACGACGCTATCTCTTCGTTTCTATCAATCACCATATTTCTTATCTTTTCAAGAAGCACATCATATCTAAGCTCATCCTCATTAAAGTCACCACTAAGACCAAGTTGCTCCTCAACCTTTCGTCTTGCCGCTTTAAATTTCTCAAGCGTATCTTCCGCATCTGTCTCGATCTCTTCAAGCTGATCTTGCAACATTTGAGGATCGTCTTCTTTTGTCTCTTCAAGCATTTTTTGCATAAAGACGACGATGACCTTTTTATAAAACACATAAAGTAGCAGCACGACAAAAAGATATTTAAATATCGGCATAAACGGCATGATATAATTTTGCATAAAGCCGTTTACTCGTTGGTCTGTGCTTAAATTATCTTTAAATTTAAATTCAAAATTATCAAGCGTGACCTCATCACCTCTTTGCTGATTATATCCAATAGCTTGTTTGATCAAATTTGTTATAGACTCTTTTTGTGCAGGCGTAAGCTCGATAAATTCTATCTCACCGGTATCTTTACCGTTTTCATCTTTTTTGCCTTGATACTTACCGTCAACAACGACTGCAGCACTAACTCTAACAATACTTGCAAACTGACCTTTTATGTTTGTAACTTTTTTTGAAACTTCGTAGTTTGTTTGTTGTGAGCTTTTATTGTATTGCTCTCTTATGTTGCCATCTTCAAGACCTTGAACCGGGCCTATATTACTAACGGCACCCGGTACTCCCTGGATCTCATTTGGAGAGGTTCCTTGACGTTTTTCTTCGATATTGCTTTCGCTTCTAACCACGTTGTTTGGGTCATAAACTTCACTCAAGCTATCTTTTTTATCAAAGTCAAATTCTATATTTACCTTTGCAACAACACGCTCACTACCTCCTACTATCGGAGAAAGAACATTCATGATCTTTTGCTCGTAGTTATTTTCAAATTCTCGCTTATATCTTATCTGCTGAGCGATCATCTCACTATCAAATTCGCCATCCTCTTCGCCAAGAGCTATGCCGTCTTGATTTACGATCTTGACATTTTCTATATTTAAATTTGTAACTGCGGCTGCGACTAAATTTTTAATACCAAAAATTTGCTTTGAATTTAGACTTATACCCTGCTTTAGCTCAACAACGATCGAAGCCGTCGGAGGTGCTTGGCGTTCGGTAAATACCGTCTCTTTGGGTATCGCGATACGCACGGTTGCTTTTTGTATAGTTGAAAGGCTTTCTATTGTTCTAGCAAGCTCTCCCTCTAGTGCACGTTGAAATTTCACGCGCTGTTCGGCATCGGTCGAGCCAAATTCTTGTTTGTCAAATATCTCAAAACCTATCTTGCTATCTTTTGGAATTCCAAGTGTCGCAACCGCGATACGTTCTCTATAAACATCCGCAGTAGGAACAAGGATAGTGCCTTCGTTTGCAAGCTTGTATTTTACTCCGTCTTTATTTAGTTGATCAACTATCAAGGCGGAGTCATTTGGGCTTATGTTTTCAAAAAGCACACTATAGCCTGCGTACGTATCGCCTCGCATATCTTTGTATATACTTAAAAAAACTAAAAATCCCACAACAACGACAACCGAGCTTGCCGCTACTATCCTCTGCTTTAGTGTTAGCTTTTGGTAAATTTGACTTATTTGCTGAAGTAATGCCCGAAAATCCATATCTTCACTTTAACATTTCTTTTAACTCTTTAAGCACCCTATCGTTTTGCCACGGCTGGCCTATGGTTATACGCAAAGCGTTCATGCCGTAACTTTTAAGATCCCTTAAAATTATACCTTTTTTTAACATTTTTTGCACTATTTCGCTTGCGTTTTGCTCTTTAAATTTAAATGTAATAAAATTAGTATAGCTAGGGATAAATTCTATATCAAATTCGCGAGCAAATTCCTCATATCTAGTCATCTCTTTGAAGTTATTTTCAAGAGATTTTGTAACAAATTCTTCATCTTTTAGGGCCTCTATCGCGGCTTTTAAACTAAGAGTTGTTATGTTAAAAGGAGAGCGGATTTTACCTAGTTCTGCTATTATATTTTCATCAGCTATACCGTATCCTACGCGCATACCGCCAAGTCCATAAGCCTTTGAAAATGTCCCAAGATAGATCGCATTTTTAAATTCATTTACGATCTTAGCAGGATCTATCCATTTTTTCTTATCTTTAAATTCCGCAAATTCATTATACGCACAATCAAAAACAACAAGTGTTTCTTTACTGATTTCATTTAAAAATTTATATACCTCGTCTGCATCCAAGCAGCCTCCAAGCGGATTATTAGGAAGGCATAAAAATATGATCGCGATCTCATCTTTGTTAGCTTTATAAATTTCTAAAAATTCAGTCAAATCATGCTCTTGTGCTTTCGTGCGATAAACTTTAGCCCCTACGTGCTTTGTGTAAATTTCATACATAGCAAAGGTTACGCCAGCCATCAAAACGGCATTTTTTTCATTTGCTTTTGCGTGTATGCAAAATTCTATCACCTGATCACTTCCGGAGCCTATGATTATATTTTTTGCACCGATATTAAATTTACTAGCTAGAGAATTTTTAAGCTCAAAGTAGCTATCGTCAGGGTATAAAAACGCATTTTTAGCCACATCTTTTATCGCGTTTACAACACGCTCGCTAGTGCCAAATGGGTTTTCATTGCTTGCAAGCTTTATAACATCTTTTGGTTCTATTCCAAACTCTCTAACAACAAGTTCTATAGGCTTTCCTGCTTCGTAATTTACAAGTTGGGCTAAATTTTCATTAAATTTCATTGTTCGTCTCCGTTTAAATAGCTTCCAAGCCAAGTGATCTCGGCACCGCATTCTTTTGCTAACGAAAAGACATTTTGGACTTTCTCGTCATCAACATGACCTTCAAAATCAAGATAGAAAACCGACTTAAATTCGCGTTGTTTTATCGGACGGCTTTCTAATTTTGTTATATTTATATTTTCATTTTTAAAAATTTGAAGTAAGTCCACAAGACTTCCGGGCTTATGATCAGTCTTTGCAAGTATCGAAGTCTTAGAGCCTTGTGCTTTTGCATTTTTAAAGTCACTTAGTATAAAAAATCTCGTTCTATTTGCCATATTATCCTCTATGGTGTCATAAAGAATAGGCACATTGTGAAGCTTTGCCGCTATCTTCGAGCAAATGGCTGCCGAGTTTGAATTTTTAGAAGCAAGATAAGCAGCTTCAGCGGTTGATCTTGACGGTATAAATTCCACATCCAAAAGCATATGATCCTCTAAAAATTTACGACACTGGTTATAGCCTTGGGGATGTGAATATATCTTTTTTATATCTTTTATGTTTTCGC
Organism: Campylobacter sp. RM6914; assembly: GCF_004803835.1. NCBI lineage: Bacteria > Pseudomonadati > Campylobacterota > Epsilonproteobacteria > Campylobacterales > Campylobacteraceae > Campylobacter > Campylobacter californiensis. The sequence goes on from NZ_CP012545.1 coordinate 1,496,625, forward strand.
ACTCGCTTACAAAACTGTGGTGTATGTCAAGATAAAGTTCTGCAACTATCTTAATATCAGGGAATTTTCTAAAACAGTCAAGAGTAGCGCCCACTGCGCCTTCGGTGTTATTTTCGATAGGAACAACGCCGTATTTTACCTCTTTTTGAGCAAGTATATTAAACACGGCTTCTATGGTTGCAAGTGGCAGATAAGAGCTCATCGCACCAAATCTACTCTCTGCGGCTTGATGAGTATATGTGCCTTCAGGTCCGAGATAGGCTATCTTTTGAGGCATCTCTAAATTTCTGCTAACTGCAAAAATTTCAAGATATATAGCCTCTATCGCCGCACGGTTTAAAAGCCCGCCTTTACGATTTATTAAGCGGTTTATTATCGCTTTTTCGCGCTCGGGTCTATAGATAGGAGCGCCGCTTGTTTGCTTTAAAACTCCTATCTTTTTAACAAATTCCATTCTCTCATTTAATTTTGACAAGACAAGATCATCTATCTCGTCGATATTTTTACGAAGTTCGTTTAACTCTTGCATGTTTTTCCTACATCAAATCTTTTTCAAGCGCGACTATATCCTCAAAACTCTCTCTACGTCTAATAAGCCTATCTTCACCGTCTTGCACCGCTACTTCAGCTGCGCGAGCTCGTGAGTTATAGTTAGAACTCATTGTAAAACCGTAAGCCCCGGCACTTTTTACCACAAGCAAATCCCCGCTCTCGCATGCAGGTAGATTTAAATTTTTAGCCAAAAAGTCGCCGCTTTCACATATCGGTCCGACTACATCGCAAAGTCCGGCACTTGTGTTTTTGCCGACAACATTTACATCATGATATGCACCGTATAAGCTGGGACGGATAAGGTCATTCATCGCACCATCTACTACGATAAAACGCTTTTGCTTATTAAATTTCTCATACAATACGCTAGTTACGAAGTATCCTGCATTTCCCACGATAAAACGTCCGGGCTCGCAAACTATCGTTAGGTCTTGCGCGCTTAATTGTCCTAAAATTCCTTGAGCGTAGTCATACAAGCTAACATTGTTTTCATTTTGATAAACGATACCTACACCGCCTCCGACGTCAAAAAATTTAATATCTATATCAAGCGCCTTTAACTCACGCACAAGTTCGCTTACTATACCTGCCGCTTCGATGATAGGCTCGATATTTGTAAGCTGTGAACCGATATGAAAATGCACTCCGATAGGCTCTATATGAGGTGAGTTTTTAGCATAGATATACATTTTCTTGCCGGTTGTGATATCAACACCGAATTTATTTTCATTAAGTCCGGTTGAGATGTATGGGTGTGTTTTTGCGTCTACGTCAGGGTTGATACGTATGCTTATGCGAGCTTTTAAATTTAGCTCCTTCGCGATACTTTCAAGACGATACATCTCGGCTTCGCTCTCTAAATTTATCATTAAAATTTCGTTTTCAAGCGCCTCTTTTAGCTCGTCGTCGCTTTTACCTACGCCGCTAAATATGATTTGATACTTTTTGGCTCCCGCCATGATCGCGCGTCTTACCTCACCGATGCTTACGCAGTCAAATCCTGCTCCAAGCTCTGCTAAGAGTTTTAAAACACTTAAATTTGAATTTGCTTTTACTGCGTAGCATATCAGGGATTTTCTAGCGTGAAACGCATCTTTTAGCTCGTTGTATCTACTTTTTATATGATCAAAATCATAAACATAAAGAGGGGTTTTGTATTTTTGTGCGAGAGCTTTAAAATTCATAAAATAACCTTTGTTAAAATGGGTTGATTTTACAAAAAAAATGCCAAAATTTGGCTTAACGATGCGTTTTTAGAAGATAAAGAGCATAAAGCATGAGACCAAAAACTGGCAAAACTATGCCAAGCTCAGGCAAGATGACCGAATTTTGAGAAAATTTACCAAGCACAAACAGCAATCCCCAAACCACAAGCGTGCTCACAACAAAGACAAATGTAGCAAACGCAAGGTTAAAAAACCTACCCGTAACAGGCAGATGATAGTAAAGTATAAGCACTAAAAACGGTGCGAAAAACGGTGCTATCGCAAGCGTATAAAAAACCGACTTAGCTCCGTCAAGCTCAACGCCTTCGTCTTTAAACGTAAAGATAAAATCAAGCACATCAGGTATACTAAAACTCGTTCTCTCACTCGTGTTTGCGCTTTGGATGCTTTTTGGGGTAAATCCCTTGAGCCCTTGACTGCGGGAGATATTTTGCACTTCAAGACCTTTTGCGCCAAGCTCTAAATTTGACGGCAAATATGTAACATTCATGTCTTTTAGTAACCATCTATTATCTTGAAAGTCGGCACTTTTAGCAAATGCGGTTGAGACTAAATTTGTGCCGTTTATATCAAAAATTCGCAAGTCGTTAGCAGTTTTTTCAAGTAAATTTAGCTCTTTTATATATATAAATTTGCCCTCGAATTTTAAAAAAGTATCGGTTGTGCTTTTACCAAAAGTAGCATTTGCGATATTTTTTTGAAATTCGTATGCGTATGCAAACGGGGTGCAATTTAACCCAACGTATATAATCGTTACACATAAAGATATAAAAAACGGCGGTAAAATAAGTGCGTTTTTACTCACACCAAGAGCATAAAAACTGATAAGTTCGTTAGAGCGAACCATATTTATATGCGCTACGATAATAGCAAAAACAAGCGAGATCGGCATAACGTAAGATGTTGCCGTAAGCATTGTAAGACCAACATAAAGCAACTGCAAGTTTGCAGAACTCGGTAGATCTTTTAAATTTGTAAGTAGATCAATACCGACATAAAAAAGCTCAAGTGCAAGAAAGATTATCAAAAACGACTTTAGATAAACCCAGCCGACATATCTGGCATAAAGATTCATATCTCTACGCCTTTTTTGATGCTAAATTTCTGAGAAATAGCATTTATATCGCTTTTTAAAAGCTCAACTACGGCCTCTTTGCAGTGAATTAAAATTTTATCTAAATACTCTTTTTCGGCTTGGCTAAATTCGCCTAAAACAAAATTTGCCGCATTTCCCTTGCGTCCGATACCGATACGAACACGCTCATAGTCGTTGCCGATAAGATTATCGATAGACTTTATACCGTTGTGTCCGCCGCTACTTCCGCCTTTTTTAAATCTTACTGCGCCGAAATTTAGATCCAAATCGTCATGTATCACTATAATTCTATCAGGTTTATAAAAGTCATTTACGGCCTTTACGCTATTGCCTGATAAATTCATATAAGTTTGAGGTTTTAAAAGTAAGGTATTTTTAAATTTATAAAGTTCGCCTTGAAATTTAGCCGAACTAACATCGATAAATTCAGGACTCTTAAGTAGATCTATCAGCATAAAGCCGACATTGTGTCTTGTGTTTTCATACTGTTTTGTGGGGTTTC